>NZ_JBBCIR010000071.1:0-185944 GCF_037189885.1 Paludisphaera sp. | reverse complement strand
GCGCGGACGATCGACGGGCTGATCGCGGCGATGGGCGACGCCCTGCGCGCGGTGCGCCCCGCCGACGTGCTGGGCTGGTTCCGCCATAGCGGATATCCAGCCCGACGATCAAGCGATACACCCGACGAGAAACCGCTCTAGCCCTTCGCACGAAATCCGCCAGGATCGGATCGTCGGCAGGTCTGGGATACCCCCGGCGGGGACATGACCGTGGTGGGCGGCAACATTTCTCAGTTTGTTCAATTTACCCAAGTGGGTGATTCTCGCCGGGTTGCTGGGATCGGTGCCCGGAAGATCAAGGGTAAATCCGAAGCGCTCGAAGTCCTTGCGAATATTTTCGAGGTTCGGGTTGCCTTGGTCCAACTTCCGGTTGGCCGTAAACTGCTCCTGAAAAAGAACTTTGATCGACGGATTCTTGATCCTCCCAGAGAGGATCATCGTGCATTCCGTGTAAAGGTCGCGGCAGAAGCCCTGGAAATGGGCGGAAAGGAGCATGATCAACCCGCGGAGATTCTCATCTTCGAGCTGCGGGTTTGGGGTGGCCAACGCCGTGGTCGCCGCGCATTGCTTCTCCAACTCGGCGATCCGGGCAAGCCTGTCAGTCCGCCAGATGCCGAGTGACGTGGAAGGCATTCGCCGCTCCTGGGGACGGATAGGGCATCTGGGTCGCCTATGACTCAGCCGAGAATTTCCCGACAAAGCCCCGGAAACCTGAAATCCCCGGACGCCGACCGCGGACTGTACCGTGAGATGGGGGTTTCTGTTCCTTGACAACTCGGAATCGGTTCAAGTAACGCGGAAGACCGCCAAGCCGCGCCCACGGGCAACAACCACGCAATCAATCGCGCGCCCAACAAGTCCGCCCAAGCAATGCCTCCCCAGCCCGCCCGAGCAACTATAGACGCGCGGGAAACGCATTCGAAAACGACGAACGAAGCCAACTCGATTTCACCGCAAGCACGGCCGACTATTAATCTTGCGGCAAACAAAAGCGAGTCGCGCGATGACGAACGAACCCAGAATCGAGTCCCGCGTCAGGCCGTCGGCGGGGGGGGCGTTCGGTAGAGCCCATGAGCCTCGATGTACGCCCCCACGGCGCTCGGGACCATGTAGCGGATGCTCCGCCCCTCCGCCAGTCGGCTCCGCAGGTCGGACGAGGAGACGCCGATGGGGGGAATGGTCACGAACTCGAAGGGCCTGGCGTCGGGGCCGAGGTCGGGGATCTCCGCCTCCGCCCCCGGGCGGTTGACGACCACGATCGAGGCCATGGAGGCGATCCGCTCGGGCTCGCGCCAGGTCGGCAGGTCGACGAGGCTGTCGCCGCCGATCAAAAAGAACAGCTCGTCGCCGGGCCGCTCCGCCCGGATCTGGGCCAGCGTGTCCACGCTATAGGAAGGGCCGGTCCGCTCGGCCTCGATCTCGGAGACGGCGAAGCCCGGATTCCCCGCCACGCCCAGGCGGGCCATCTCCAGCCGGTGATGCACGGCCGTCCGCTTCAGTCCGCGCTTGTGGGGCGGCTCGTTCGCCACCACGAACCAGACCTGATCCAGCGAGCACGCCTCGCGGCACTGCTCCGCCAGGATCAGGTGCCCGACGTGGATCGGGTCGAACGTCCCCCCGAACAATCCCAGTCGCATGGACGATCCGACCCCCGCTTGCGTTCCAGGCCCGTCCGACATGGACAAACCTACAGATTCGGGCCGATCCGTGATACAATACGATGTCCGCCGACGGCCCGGAAACTCGACGATAGGTCCGCCCGATGAGCGTTGTCAACCAGGATGATCGGCCCGAGGGGGCGGCCGGCGGGGATCCCGAGCCCTCGCCGCGCGGGCGGCTGGTCCGGCCGCCGTCGTGGTTCGGGGGGGGCGACGAGGACGCCGACGGGGAAGACCCCGGCGCGGCCGCCGAGCGCGGCGGCCTGTTCGCGGAGGTGGTGGTCAACCGGGCGTTCGACCAGGCGTTGACCTATCGCGTCCCTCGGAAGCTGGTCGGCGGCATGCGGCCGGGCGTCCGGGTGAAGGTCCCGCTCGGCCGGGGGGGCGGGCTGGTCACGGGATACTGCGTCTCCGTGGGCATGGCGCCGCCGGACGGGCTGTCGCCGTCGAAGATCAAGGCCGTCGCCGAGATCCTCGACCCCGTCCCGCTGATCGATTCCAGGATGCTGGAACTGACGCGCTGGATGGCGGACTACTACCTCTGCTCATGGGGACAGGCGCTCGACGCCGTGGTCCCGGCGGGGGTGCGCAAGCAGGCCGGCACGAGGATCGGCACGTTCCTGGTCGTCCCGGAGGAGACCCGCCAGGGGCTGGCCGACGGCACGCTCGAACGGCGGCTGACCAACAAGCAGGCCGCGGCGCTGGACGTCCTCGGCCGCGCCGACGGCGAGCTGCTGACCGTCGCCGACGTCTGCCGCCGCGCCCGGTGCGGCCCCGGGGTCGTCGACGGCCTGCGGAAAGACGGCGTGATCCACACCGTCAAGCGTCGCCTCTCCCTCGACGAGATGAAGAAGGCCAAGGGCGACGGCCAGACGCCGGACGCCCCCCTCCCACCGCCCGAGTCCGGCAAGAAGCCCGACCTGACCCCCGAGCAGCGGACCGCGCTGGACGCCCTGACCCCGGCCCTCCGCGGCGACGCCTTCGCGCCGTTCCTGATCTTCGGCGTGACCGGCAGCGGCAAGACCGAGGTCTACCTGTCGGCCATCGAGGAGGTGGTGGCGCGAGGCCGAGAGGCGATCGTGCTGGTGCCGGAGATCAGCCTGACGCCGCAGACGATCCGGCGCTTCAAGCGGCGGTTCAACCGGGTCGCGGTGCTGCACAGCCACCTCGGCGACGTGGAGCGGCACCGCCACTGGAGTCGCATCGCCAAGGGGGAGGTCGACGTCGTCGTCGGGGCGCGGTCGGCCATCTTCGCCCCGGCGCGGCGGCTGGGGCTGATCGTGGTCGACGAGGAGCACGAGAGCACGTTCAAGCAGGAGACGGTCCCCCGCTACCACGCGCGCGACGTCGCGGTGAAGCGGGCGCACCTGGAGGGCGTGCCGGTGCTGCTGGGCTCGGCGACCCCGTCGCTGGAGTCGTGGTCGAACGCCGAGCGCGGGCGATACGGCAGGATCGCCATGCCCAGCCGCGTCGAGAACCGGCCCATGCCCGCGGTGGAGCTGATCGACCTCCGGCACGAGAAGAACATGACCGGCGGCCTGAGCGCCACGCTCCGCGACGCCATCCAGCGGGCGCTCGACGACGACGGCCAGGTGATCCTGCTGCTGAATCGCCGCGGCTACAACACGTTCGTCATCTGCCCGAAGTGCGGCGAGGTGGTGAAGTGCAAGCACTGCGACGTCGCCGCGACGTTCCACAAGAGCCGTCGCATGTTGATCTGTCACACATGCGACGCCGAGCGTCCGTGCCCGCCGGCCTGCCCGTCGTGCCAGGCCCCCGTGCTGCACTACGGCGGGATCGGCACCGAGCGCCTGGAGCGCGAGGTCCGCTCCACCTTCCCGTTCCACGAGGCGCGCCGGATGGATTCCGACACCATGCGGAAGCACGGCAGCCACGAGGCGACGCTGGCCGCGTTCAAGGAGGGCGAGGTCCGCATCCTGCTGGGGACGCAGATGATCGCCAAGGGGCTGGACTTCCCCAACGTCACGCTGGTCGGCGTGGTCGACGCCGACGTCGCGCTGCACCTGCCCGACTTCCGCGCCGCCGAGCGGACGTTCCAGCTGGTGGCGCAGGTGGCCGGCCGGACGGGCCGCGGCAACCGGCCGGGGCGGGTGCTGGTGCAGACCTACAGCCCGGAGAGCCCGGCCATCCTCCACGCCGCGCGGCACGACTACGAGAGCTTCGTCGCCCAGGAGCTGCCCCATCGCCGCGACGTGCTGGCCTCCCCCTACGGCCGCGTCGTCCGGCTGCTGGCGCGTGGCCGCGACGAGGCGAGGGTGAAGGCCTACATGGAGGCGCTGTCGGCGCGGCTCCGCGAGCGGGCCGACCGCTCGGTGAAGTTCCTGGGCCCCTGCGCCGCCCCGGTGATGAGGATCAAGGAGGAGTTCCGCTTCCACCTCCAGCTCCGGTGCGCCACGGTCGCCCCCCTGCACGCCCTGCTGCGGGACCTCTCCGAGCCGGCGCCGCCGCCGCGGGTGGAACTGGCGGCGGACGTGGATCCCGTCGGCATGCTTTGACGCGACGCCCCCTCTCGGCAATCGGGCGCGTCGCGTTCAGGGAAATTCCGACAAAGCGCGACAATTCACGTTTACAGCCCCGACGACCGGGGGTATTCTCCCCGCCGTTGGTTCACGCCGTCGGTTCCCAGGGATGGGGATCGGGGTGGACCCCTGGCGGAGACGGGCATGGATGCGACGACTATCCGCTCACATCCACGTCACCTCTCGCCGGGCCGCCGGAACCTCGCGGCCTCCCTTCGCGTGGGCCGCACGGTAACGTCTCAGCGGTGAGCCTGGATCTCGCGACGATCGCGCCGCGCCGCTTCTCACTGAGCGGGCGAGGCCGTCACGACGCGAGCCATTCGGCAGCGACCGAGGAACCGGGATTGCGTCGTGACAATCCTAATCTTGTTCAGGAGGAAGAGATGAGCATGACCAAGGGACTGACGAGGCTGAAGTCCGCGGTCCTCGCCGCGAGCCTGGTCGTCGGCGCCGGGACGAGCGTCGAGGCCGCCGCGATCCTCAAGTACCAGACCGCCACGGCGATCGACCTCAGCTCGGGGATCACCGGGGCCAACCTGATCAGCTTCACGCCGGCCTCCGGCGAGATCGACGTGGCCTCCGGCTCGGTGAACGCCGGCCTGGGCACGTTCGTCGTCGCCCCGCCGGCCGAAGGCTCGCGGACGGTCTACGAGAACGTCAAGTTCGCGATCACCTTCCTGCCGCAGTCGCTCGCCGGCGAGCCGATCTCCAGCGTCTCGCAGGTGATCACCGGCGTCCTCAACGGCGTGGTCGACAACGCCTACCGCTCGACGGTCGTCGCCACCTTCGACGACCCCGAGGGGAGCCTCGACCTCGGCTCGCAGACCATCACCCTGAGCTTCCCCAAGGGCGAGAAGCTCCTGGTCCCGCCCCGGTCGTTCGGCGGCGTCACCACGGCCGAGGCCCAGATCACCTCGACCGCCACCCCCGACACCCCGGTGCCCGAGCCCAGCACCATCGCCCTGGTCCTCACGACCATCGGCGGCCTGGCCCTCCGCCGCCGCGTCTCCGCCCGCCGGGCCCAGCCCGCGGCCTGAACCGCCTCCGAACAAGCGACGCCTCATCTCGGCCCCCGGCGATCCCAAGATCGCCGGGGGTTTCCGCGCGCCCCGCCTCAACCGAAGGCGTGCCCGAACGAGACGATCCCCCCCGCCAGCCAGACGAACCAGCCCAGCGCCCACAGCGCCACCCCCATCGCCCCCGCCACGCCCCCCCGCCCCGCCAGGGTCAGCCGGGCCACCAGCGCCACCGCCAGCGCCGGCGCGAGCCAGATCGCCAGCCGCGTCGAGGCCTCCAGGCAGCAACTCTGCCCATTCCGGGCGATCGCCCCCGTGAACGGCCCCGTCACCGTCAGCAGCGTCGTCAGCACGCGCGGCCGCCGAGCCAAGTCCGAGGGCGTCCCCGACGACGTCACCGCGAACGTCAACGCCGTGAAGGCGAGGAGCAGCCCCAGGAAGCTGAGGCGATACGCCGCCCCCTCGCCCAGGAACCAGCCGCGACGCCCGCGCTCGAAATCCGGGTCGGATCCATGAGTTTTCATGACGGGCCTCCCACCGCCAGGGTAGCGACGGCGCGTGGGAAGGTCCACCAACGAAGCGACGCCCGGCCGCCGTTGGGCACGGCGACGGGCGTCGAGATGAGTCGCGTTTCGCGGGGTCCGCGGGTCAGCGGCGGCGGGATTTCTTGACGCGCTGGGGTTCCGAGGAGAGGGCGAACTCGAACGCGTTGTCGGCCCCGGGCCTGACCTCGGCGACCAGCTCGGTCCGGACGTTGTAGCGCTCGGGGACGAGGTCGCGTTCCTCCTCGATGGTCGTCCCCGGGGCGTCGGGATTCGGGATCTGCTTCCCGGTCGCCTCGATCGCCACGATCTCCACCTGGTACCGGCCGGCCGCGGGGCCGTCGGACCCCTCGGCCCGGAAGACGCCGTCGCGGACCTCGGCCACGGCCGCCGTCGGGCCGTCGAGAGGGACGAACGTCACCTTGCCCTTCGGCAGCGGCTTGCCGTCGAGCGATACCTTGCCCGTGACGGCGACCCGCTCCGGGCCCCCGTCGCCGCAGCCCCCGAGGCACGCGACGCCCGCGAGGCACGCGGCGAGGGACAGCCGGCGGAACAGCGACGATCGTTGATGGTTGTTCGTCTTATGCATCAGTAGGCATCCGAGCTGATGACCTCGCCGCCGGCCCGGCTGCTCAGGGCCTTCCAGTTTTCGAGCGAGATCGAGTCCTTGATGAAGCGGACCGAGCCGTCGCCCAGCAGCACGTTTACCCCGCCGGGGTGCCGGCTCCGCGACGCCATGTAGTGGGTCGCCGCGGCCCCCGTCCTCCGCGAGCAGGGCGCCCTGCGCGGGTCGGTCTGCTCGCCGCACACGCCGTAATCCGGCACCTCGCTGTTCGGGGCGTTGCGGGCGTTGATGTGATAGGACGTCGACAGGTCGGTCCAGATGCGGCCCCGGCGATCGACCACGCTCTGCGGCTGGCCGGTCGGGTGCGGCATCTGGAGCACCTCGGCCATCAGGAACGTGTTGCTCGCGCCGTCGGTCAGCTCGGCCAGCGACGCCCCGTAATTGATCGCGAACGGGGCCGGCAAACCAGGGTCGCCGTAGGTGTTCTGGCCCCAGTTGATCCCGTAGTTCCCCTTCACGTCCGGGTTCCTGCCGTTGTCGCTGATGAACAGCACCTGCTGGTCCGACGGGCAGTCGTACACCGCCAGCCGCGTCAACCGCGCCGTGTCGTTGTGGTCCGTCTGGAACGACTGCGAGTAGTTGTAGGCATTCGCCACGTTCCCCAGCTCCACGAAGGGGAGTAGCGAGGTCACGAACGGCTGGCGATAGTCCCTCGTGGGCGTGACGGCCACCGCGATCGACCCCGGCGCGAACCGGCCGTGGACGTCGTGGTAGTTGTGCAGCGCCAGGCCGATCTGCTTCATGTTGTTGACGCACTGGACCCGCCGCGCCGCCTCGCGGGCCGCCTGCACCGCCGGCAGCAAGAGCGCGATCAGCACCGCGATGATGGCGATCACCACCAGCAGCTCGATCAGCGTGAATCCAACACGACCCGAAGCCTCGTCCCGCACTCGTTTCCGATCCACGTTCCCGCTCCCCTCGGCCGCCGGGCGGGCGACCCGTCGCCCGGCGGCCCGGCCTCATGAGCTCATCGAAGTCGCCGGCCACCACCGGCCGACGCGACAGACGACATCATGAGTTTCTCTATCGAACTTGTCAACAATTGCCTCCACTAATTCTACCGACTTTGTAGGATTAACCCGGTCGACGCCTCGTGGTCAGTAGGCGTCCGAACTCACGACCTCGCCGCCGGCCTGGCTGCTCAGGGCCTTCCAGGTGACGAGGGAGATCGAGTCCTTGATGAAGCGGACCGAGCCGTCGCCCAGCAGCGCGTTCACCCCGCCGGGGTGCCGGCTCCGCGACGACATGTAATGGGTCGGCCCCATGCCCGTCCTCCGCGTGCAGGGAGCCCTGCGCGGGTCGGTCTGCTCGCCGCACACCCCGAAATCCGGGACCTGGCTGTTCGGGCCGTTGCGGGTGCTGATGTGGCACGATGTCGACAGGTCGGACCAGATGCGGCCCCGCCGGTCGGCCACGGTCGCCGGCTGGCCGGTCGGGTGCGGCAGCTGGATCACCTCGGCCATCAGGAACGTGTTGCTCGTGCCGTCGGTGATCTCGGCCATCGACGCCCCGTAGTTGACGCCGAACGGAGAGGGAAGCACCTGGTCGCCGAACGTGTTCTGGCCCCAGGCGATTCCGTAGCTCCCCTTCACGTCGGTGGTGCCGTTGTCGCTGACGAACAGAATCTGCTGGTCCGACGGGCAGTCGTACACCGCGAGCCGTACCTGCCGCGCCGTGTCGTTGGGGTCCGACTCGTACGAGTGCATGTAGTTGAAAGCGTTCCCCACGTTCCCCAGCTCGATGAACGGCAGCAGCGACGTGACGAACGGCTGGCGGTAATTCCGCGTGGGCGTGACGGCCACTGTGATCGACCCCGGCGCGAAGCGGCCGTGAACGTCGTGATAGTTGTGCAGCGCCAGGCCCAGTTGCTTCACGTTGTTGGTGCACTGGATCCGGCGGGCCGCCTCCCGCGCCGCCTGCACCGCCGGCAACAGCAACGCGATCAACACCGCGATGATTGCGATGACCACCAGAAGCTCGATCAGCGTGAACCCGCCGCGACCCGGAGCCTTGCTCCGCGATCGATCCCGACCCATGTCCATCCCCCACCCCCTTCGCTCGACCAGCCCGCCGGCCTACGCGACCGACACGGCGGCACAGATGATCACGTTCTCTATCAACCTTTACAACGGCAGCTCTCAAATTTCTTCACAACCCGGCATACAAGGCTGTTCGCGCGTCATTTCGCCACATGGAACCTTGTCAAAATGCATTGTCAATGGAGTTGACCGGAATACTAGACAATCGGTATAGTGTCCGCCGCGCTCCATGCGTGGCCCGCGACGGGGCCGTCGAGGAGGCGAGGCGCGCGTCGGGCGGAACATCCAGCGGAATGAGGGCGTGATGGTTCGATCGAACTCGGGGAGTGGGGCCGCGTGGACGCGGCGCGTGGCGTGGGCGGTTTTGGCCTGCGTCGCGACGACGCCGGCGGCGTGGGGCGCGGACGGCAAGCGGCCGAACATTGTCGTGCTGATCACGGACGACATGGGGTACGCGGACCTGGGTTATCACGGGAACCGCGACTTCCCGACGCCCAACATCGACGCCCTGGCGTCGAGCGGGACGCGGTTCACGAACGGCTACGTCTCCGGGCTGTATTGCAGCCCCACGCGCGCCGGCTTCCTGACCGGGCGGTATCAGCAGCGATTCGGCCACGAGTGGAACCCCTCGGGGGGCAGGAACCTGGGGCTCCCGCTGGGCGAAAAGACGATCGCCGACCGGCTCAAGGCGGCCGGGTACGCGACGGCGCTGGTGGGCAAGTGGCACCTGGGGGGCGACGCCGACCACCACCCGCTGAGGCGCGGGTTCGACGAGTTCTTCGGCTTCCTCGGCGGGGCGCACACCTACTTCGCGGAGAAGACCGAGAACGTCTACCGCGGGACGGAGGTCGTCCGCGAGAAGGCGTACCTGACCGACGCCTTCGCCCGCGAGGCCGTGGACTTCATCGAGCGCCGCAAGGGGAAGGCGGAGCCGTTCTTCCTGGAGGTGGCCTTCAACGCGGTCCACACGCCGATGGACGCGGACGACGAGCGGCTGGCGAGGTTCTCCGCGATCGCCGACCCGACCCGCCGGACCTACGCGGCCATGCTGACGGCGCTCGACGACGCCGTCGGCGCCATCGTCGCCAAGCTCCGCGCCGAGGGGCTGGAGGACGACACCCTCATCGCCTACTTCAACGACAACGGCGGGCCGACGATGACCGGCACGACCAAGAACGGCTCGCGCAACGACCCGTTCCGGGGCTCCAAGCGGACGTCGCTCGAAGGGGGCGTCCGGGTGCCGTTCCTCCTGAGCTGGAAGGGGACGCTCCCCGCCGGCGCGTCCTACGACAAGCCCGTCATCCAGCTCGACCTGCTCCCGACGGCCCTCGCCGCGGCCGGGGTCGAGGTCGATCCCGAATGGAAGCTCGACGGCGTGAACCTGCTGCCGTTCCTAACCGGTGCCGCCGCCGGCGCGCCTCACGAGGCCCTCTACTGGCGCATGGGCCCGCAGGCGGCCGTCCGCAAGGGGGACTGGAAGCTCGTCCGCTACGACTCCACCGTGGACACGCCCGGTGCCCGCTCCAACGCCGCCCGCGCCCGGGTCACGCCGTTCCGGCTCTACAACCTGGCCCGGGATCCGGGCGAATCGAGCGACCTCTCGGCCGAGAATCCGGAGAAGGTCCAGGAGTTGCTCGCCGCCTACCGGGCCTGGAACGCCCAGCTCGCCGAACCGCTCTGGGGCCCCGGCGCGGGCGAGGCCGCCGCGAAGGGCGATTGAGCCGACGCAACGCGAAACCTCCCCGGAGTCTCCCCCGACCACGGCGGGGAGGACGCCGACCTCAAGATCGCCCCCATCAAGGCCGGGCTGGCGAGTCGCCTCACGACGACCAACGCCCCCCGTCGTCCGGGGCCGCCGGGATCGCGAGTGAGCGAACCGACCGGCCCGGACGCGCGACGGGCCGGTCGTTCGAAGCCCCGCGTCGCGACGCGCCCTCAGCGCGCCGCGACGGCCTTCTCCTTGATCTTGACCTCGAACTCGGTCCCCTTCAGGCCGGCGACGGCGCGATGGGCCGTCTCCTGGAGGAACTGGGCGTACTCGGCGTTGATGCCGTTGGGGCGGAACGGGCAGCCGACGGCCGGGCGGCCGAAGAGGGATTCGTAGAACACCAGCGACCCGAGATACTGACCGGCGACGCTGGCGTGGTGCCCGTCCATCGCCATGCGGAAGGTCCCGTCGGCCTCCTTCGTCCACCGTCGGCCCATGTGAAGCGAGTGCGTCTGCTTCGGCAGGGCGGGATGGGCGGCGGCGGCCAGGTCGAACTTCGTGTCGGGGCGATAGCCCCACGTCGGGTCGGAGTCGGCGATGTGGAAGGCGTCGCCCACCGGGATGATCGGGGCGTCCAGCTCGCGGGCGATCGTCCGATAGGCCCCGGTCAGCCCCCGATGCATCGCCTCGCGGTCGGCCGGCTCGCCGGGGGCGGGTTCCTTCGACGGATCGAACCGCGGGTCGTCGACGCGATAGGCCCAGGTTTGATGGACCACGACCCGCGCCCCGGGCGCGCCGCGACGGATGCGCTCGACGAGTTGCTCGGCGTGGGGACGGTAGGTCTCGACGTCGTGGCTCCGGATGCTCGCCTGCTGGACGGTGATGTAATCCCAGGGCTCGGCCGCCAGCTCCCACGCCAGGCTCCGCCTGGTGCCGGCGTAGAGGCCGTTCGGATCCTCGGGGTCGGCGTCGTGGGCCTCGGCCTTCTCGCAATGCTGCTGGAGGGTCCCGCCGGGGATCGCCGCCTGGTGGTGGATCAGGATATCCCCCCGCGACTTCGCCACCTCGTCCAGATAGCGGGTGGCGTCCCGCGAGAAGCTGTTCCCGACAGTCAAAAGCCGGACCGTCCGGGGGCCGTCGGGCGGCGACTGGCCGACCGCCCCCGGCGCGAAGGCGATGACGGCGATGGCGACGGCGACGAGCGGGGCGAGACGCGGGCGCGGCATGGGGAGTCGGCTCCTGGGGGTTCCTCCGGCGTGGGGCGTCGCCGGCACGATTGCAAGCATATCAAGCTATCGGAGCCGAGCCCAGGACGCCGACGCCCATTCCGCCGCGTCAATCCGTCCGCCAGACAGCCGCATGGGCGCCGGGACCGTCGTCAATACTCCGCGGCCACCGGCAAGGCCGGCGGCTGGGCCGTCCCCGTGTCGCGCGGGTCGACGGCCCGTGCCAGTTGCTTCCGCCGCAAGAATGGGCTCTCGATGAAATGCCAACTCAGGAAGGCGGCCCCCATCGAGCCGACGAAGGCCGTCGTCGTGAGGCTGGCCGGGGTAAGCCAGGTGCCGAACCAGGCCACGAGGAGCCTCTGGATTGGGAACGAATACAAGTAAATACCGTAGGAGAAATCCCCACGGCTTCCGAAGTCGACAAGGGAAGGCACATTCTGAAACGCCAGGTAAAGGATCGCGTAGGCCCCCGCCACGGGGACCGCGACCGGCAGGAGGTGCCACGCGGGCACGAGCGCCGATAGGACCAGGGCCGCGACAGCCGCGCCCAGGAGCTTGGCCGAGCACCTGATGCGATCGCGGTAGAGATAGCCCAGCACCCCGGCCAGGAACGCGCTCATGAGGCGCGGCCAGAAGCCCGGATAACCGTAGAGCCAGGTCAAGCGACTCCCGGGCATCCGCCAACCGAAGCAACCCTGCCCCGCATGGCAGGCCAGGCAGAGCAAGAACGCCATGAGCACCAGACGCCTCCGCCCCAGGATCCCCATTAGGCCCCAGGCCGCCACGGCCAGATAGCACAGAAACTCGTAGCGGATCGTCCATAGCGACCCGTTGACGGATTCGGCCGGTATGTGCAACTTGAGATCCACCACCCCCAGGAGGAACGACTTCGCCGAGAACCGCCGCCAATATTCCGCCATGTCGGGTGCCAACAAGGGTGCCGCGATCAGGCCCGAGAACAAAGCCGCGGCGATATAGCCGGGATAGATCCGTAGCACCCGCCTGCGCATGAAGTCGCCGAGCCCGCGCGAGGTGACCCAACTCCTCGCGATCAGGAAGCCGCTCAAGATGAAAAACCCGTCCACGGCCAGTTCGCCACCCGTCTTCTGCCCCCCCGTGGCGACATAGACCGGCTCCTCCCGATTCCCCGTCTTCAACAACAGGATATACGAATGCGAGAATATGACGACCGAGGCCAGGTAAAATCGCGCGAAATCGATTGAATTGCAGCGTCCCTCGCAGATGTCACCAAGAGTCTTCTTCATTCTAAGCCGCCTTAACACACGCCATTTCGACCCCCGAAAAGCCAAGCAGACAATCTAGCAATCACCATACAGGCCGATAGCGTCGATGCCCACAAACACCCATCCAAACGCCAAGCGTTTCAAGCCAACATCGCACCCAGGCCAATAGACGACTCTGGACAACATGCGGCCCTCATGGCCGCGCCAGTCACCGTCACGCCAATGGATGCCACGCGGTACGACGTCAATTCGGTTAAGCCGCGCGGCGAAGGCCGACGAGGCACCGTCCTTAAGCGGTGGGAATGCCGTCGAACTTCGGGCCGCCCCGCCGGCCCGATCTTGGCCCCGGCGCGGTATCATCCTGGGGCTGGCATGGAAGGCCCGTCGCGGCGAGAAGAGGAGCGGACGAAGACGCATGTTCGGCTCGATCGGTTATGAGCAGGCGGTGTACGGCAGCTTCCCTTTCTGGTCGCGGGGATACGCCCTGCTGGCGGCCTCCGCGGGCTGCCCCCCCGCCTGGCGCGACGCCATGAAGCGGGCCTGCGCCCGGTTCGGCGAGCGGCCCGCTGGGGTCGAAAGCTTCCGGAGCGTCTTCGCCCTGCCGATCGACCGATCCGCGTGGATGGTCGTCCGGGTCGATTCCCTGGGCCGCGACGACCAGGGGAGGCCCGGCGCGCTGGCGTTCCACGCCCTCTTCGTCTCGCCGTGGTCCTACCGACGCGCCGGGGCCTGCCCGCTGGCCTTCGCCCCGGCCTTCCGCCGCGACTGGACCGCCGCCGACCAGGACGCCACGCTCCCCCCCGGACGCCTCAAGCCCGTACCCCTCGGCCGCGCGCCGGATGGGCCGGACGACGAGCGCGTCGGCCCGATCGTCGAGTCCCTGTCGCGGAGTCGCCGCGTCGTCGTCCAGGCCGCCGAGCCCGCCGACGCGCTGATGCGGTCGGTCTGGAGGCGGCTGCCGGGACGCGTCCGGCGTCGGACCCGGGCCGCCTCGTGGGCCTTCGGCAACGCCAACGAATTCGATTTCATCCCCGTGCCCCGCCTCGCAGCCCTCACCCTCGACGGCTCGGAGCTGATTATTTAAGTCAACACTCGACTTAGACAGGCATTTCAAGGCGAGCACCAATGACATGGTCTGGTCCGGCCGCCCTCCGGGCCGAACGCGGCCTATAATTCCTGGACCGACCCGCGAACCCGCAGCCTCGGCCTTCGAACGGCCGACCGGGGCGAAGGCAGCCCTCGGGACGGGTCGGACGGGAGCGACCCGGATCGTGCCCAATTCCAGCCGCCAGACGCCCGACCAGCGCCGCTCGTGGAGCCGGCACGCGGGGCGGTATGACGAGACGTTCCTGAGCCCCTACGGGCCCGGCGTGCGGAACCCGCTGTGGGCCGCGCTCGACGGTCTGGCGTGCGGGACCGCGACGATCGCCGACCTGGGGTGCGGCACGGGGCCCCTGCTGCCGTCGCTGCTGGCGCGGTTCGGGCGCGTCGTGGCCCTGGACTTCGCCCCCGGGATGCTGGAGCGGGCCCGCGAGCGGATCACCCCGGCGGACGCCGGCCGCGTGACGTTCCTGGAGCGGTCGATGGAGGACCTGGACGACCTGGCCGGGACGCTGGACGTGGCGACGGCGGTCAACTCCCTGGTGATGCCCGACGTCCGGCGGATCCACGCGACGCTCTCGGCCGTCCGCCGGGCGCTGCGGCCGGGGGGGACGTTCCTCGGGATCGCCCCGTCGATCGACGCGATCCAGTACCACACGATGCTGCTGTACGACCACGCCCTGGAGAGCGGCCTGGGCCCCGACGAGGCCGAGACGTTCGCCAAGGTCCACGGCGAGCATCGTTATTACGACTTCGCCCTCGGCCGCTTCAGGTTCCGGGGCCTTCGCCAGAAGTTCTGGCAGCCGTTCGAGTTCGAGCACCGCTTCGGCAAGGCCGGGTTCCGCTCGGTGACGATCGAGAAGGTCCTGTACCCCTGGGACGAGAACTTCGTCGGCGCCGCCGAGCTGGCCCACCTGCCCCCGAGCTGGGACTGGTTCTTCCGCGCCGAGGCGTGAGCGGCCGGCGGGTCGTCAGTCGCGGCTGGCGCCGGTGAAGCTGGGGAGGATCCGGGGCTTCGCCTGGGGCTGGGCCATGGTCCCCAGGACGTCGATCTGGAGCAGCCCGGCGCCGGCCTCGCGCATCAGGGCGGAGATCACCGGCACCTTGCGCTCGTTGCGGCCGTAGGCGACGTCGAAGCTCAGGTCGATCTTGTCGAAGGGGTCGCGGGTGTTCTTGCGGCCCCTGTCGCTGAGGTTCAGGCTGACGGCGTCGCCGGTGAGCTTGAAGCGCTCGAAGAAGGTGGTGCCGTTGACGATCTTGAAGGCGACGTCGGCGGAGTCGAATAGGGCCTTGCCCCGGCCGCGGGTGACGTTGGGCGCCAGGATCTTGTTGAGGCCCTTGACCAGCGTGAGGACGAAGGGCAGCTCGCCGATGTCGCCGTCGACGACGCGGGCGGCGCCCGCGCCCTGGATCTGGCGGGCGTCATTCCCCTGGCCGTTGAACTCGATCCTGGCGTCGACCAGCCCCCGGAACGACTGGCGGCCCGGGAGCGTCGCGGCGTACTTCTGGAGGTCCGCCCCGGAGATCCTCGCCGACCCGGCGTAGCGGGGGGACTCGCTCAGGGTGATCCAGCCCTCGCCCCGCGCCTCCCCCCCCAGCACCTTCCCCGTCAGCCCCGGCAGCGCGGCCTGGCCGTCCTTGATGACCAGGGGGCCCTGGAGATCCGCCAGGGGGATGCCGGAGATCTTGACGCTGGCGACGTCCAGCGTGCCGTGGACCTCCAGCGACCGGCCGTCCGACCGGCCGTGGACGTCCTTGAACTTGCCGTTGACGTGCTCCAGCGGCACGCCCGCCATGAGCTTGTTGTCCAGGAAGAAGACCTGGGTCTTCTCCCAGGCGCACCAGGCGGGGGAGTTCGGGTCGCCGTCCCAGCCGATCTCCAGGTCCCCCCAGGCGGTGAACGGCTTGCCGTCGTCCAGCCGCAGGGCGAACTGGGCCATCAGCGGCGGCATCACCCGGCGCAGGCCGGCGTTGAGCAGGAGGTCGCGGATCCGCAGGTCGACGACCTTCAGCGCGAACTTGCCGCTGTCCTCGACGCGGACGGCGCCCTCGCGGAACTCGACCGGCGCGCCGTGGAACGTGAACTTCACGTCGCGCATGCCGACCGTGCCGTCGACGAACCGGAACGCCCCCAGCACGTCCTGCATGCGCAGCTCGGTCGTGGCGTCGGCCTCGACGCCCGGCCCCGGCGCGCGGGGGACCACCAGCCGCACCTGCGATCCGGGGAGCGGGGCGATGGCGACCACGACGTGGTCGGGCTTGTGGGCCTCGACCTCGATGGCGGCGTCGACGTCGCAAGAGCCGTCGGGGTTGATGACCTCCCAGGACTTCCGCCAGGCCGGCTGGAGGGCGTCGCGCAGCTCGGGGCTGAAGGGGAGGTTGCGGGCGGCGATGCCCAGGACGATCCTCAGCGGCGGGTCGCCGTTGGGGAGGTCGGGCCCGGCCAGCAGGTCGACCCTCCCCGACCCGGTGATGAGCGCCTGGCCGTTGCGTCCGACCATGTTCTTGAAGATCCAGTGGTCGGGGTGCAGCTCCAGCCGGCCGCCGAGGCGACGGATGGGGAACGGCATCCCCTCCCAGGTGATCTCGCAGCGCTCCGGGTCGAGGTCGGCCGTGGAGTGGACGGCCAGCAGGCCCTCGGGCTTGAGGTGGCCCGTCTTCCAGCCCGGCGGGGGGGGAGGCCCGGCCAGCGGCCGGCGGAGGATCCGGGCGTGGGCCTCGGCCGCTCCCGCCGGCTTGAACATGTCGACCCAGCGGCGGACGTCGTCCGGCAGGGCGTCGAGGAACGCGGCGTCGATCGGCAGCGACTCGGCGTCGGCCGTCAGGTCAACCACCGCGTCGTGCCCCGGCTCGTCGACCGTCCCGTGCAGCCGCGCCGGGCGGTCGCCGATCGGCCCCCGGACGTCGACCGTCATCCGGCTCCCCTCCAGCGTCAGCGTCCCGGTGAGGTTCTTCAGCGGGTACTTGAAGTGCCGATAGAGGGCCGACACGTCCTTGAGCCGGGCCGTCGCCGACGCCGCGATCGGCCCGCCGGCCTCGCGGGCGAGGTCGGCCTTCAGGTCGACGCGACCCTTCGGCCTGAAGACGTCCCACAGCTCCAGGAACTCCTCGGGCGTCCTGGCCTTCAGCCGGTCGTCCAGGTCGAGGTCGTCGGCCTCGACGTGGATCGCCAGCGGGGCCGAGGCCGGGTCCCCCGCCTCGACGCGCCCCGAGACGCGTATGCGGGTCGCGCCGTTGGAGCCCTCGGCCTGCTCGATCGTCAGCGTCCGGCCGTCGAAGCCGACGCGGGCGGACAGGTCGTCGAGCGGGAACGGGAGGAGCGTCGAGCGGCAGGAGCCGTCGCGGAGCTGCAACTTCAGGTCGTAGGCGAGCTGGGCCTCCGGAGGGGCGTTCGGGCGGAGGGCCAGCGACGCCAGCTCGACGTCGACGTCGCCCGACTTGAGCGCCAGGGCGTCGAACGCCTCGCCGGCCTCGCCGGGGAGCCGACGGCGGAGGGTGTCGGAGATCGTCAGGTCGACGAGCCTGCCGCGGAGGTCGACGTCGCCGGTGTCCGGGTCGACGCTCCCGCTCAGCTCGACGCGCCCGAACAGGTCGCCCCGCGCCGTCCCTTCGAAGCCCAGGCGGTTCCCCTCGGCCGGCCGGATCTTCAGCGAGACGTCCCGGAGGATGGCCGCGACGCCCGGCCCGACGGCCCCGGCGGCGGCGGGCGGGGGGGCGGCCTCGGGGTCGACGACCAGCTCGACCGTGCCGTTGACGATGTCCACCGGCGGCGGGTTCTCGATCGGCGTCCGGGGCCACGGGCTGGCCGGGAGGTCGACCAGGTTCCACGCGCCGTCCTTCTTGCGGACCAGCCGCAGCGTCGGCCGGCTGACCACCACCTCGCTGACCTCGCGCTTCCCCTCCAGGAGCTTCCACGGGTCGAAGCGCAGCCCCAGCCACGCGATCGAGATCGAGGGGAACGGCTCGCCGTCGACCGACTGCGTCGCGACGAGGTTCTTGAGCGTGGCGCGGCCCCGCAGCGGCTGGAAGTCGACCCGGCCGAACTCGAACTCGGCCCTCGGGAAGAACTCGCGCAGCTTGGCCTGGAGCATGCGCGCCACGGTGTCGCCGTCGGTGACGAACGAGTAGGCGAACCAGGCCGCGCCGGCGGCCAGGATCAGGCCGAACGTCGCGGACCAGAACAGGAATCTCGCCACCCGCCGCCACCGCATGCGACCGCCTCCTCGCCGTTCAGCCCGACCCCGGGGACGGGCGCCGGATCGCCCGCGATAGCCCGACCGCCGCCAGCGCCGTCGCCGGGACCTCGCCGGGGGTCCGATACCGCATCGAGCTGGCGAACGCCATGTGGAGCGCGCCGAAGTAGAGGATCGGGCCGGCCAGCAACGCCCACGCCCGGACGTCGCGCCGCAGCGCCCACAGGCCGATGGCCATCAGGACGAGCGGGGGCGTCATCGCCAGCGCCGCGGCGCCCGTCAGCCACGGCGACCGCGCGGCCTCGGCGTTCGGCCAGGGGCTCCAGTAGCGGCCGAGCTTCACCAGGGCCAGCCTCGCCGCGCGGCCCGGGTTCTCGCGGGCGAAGGCGAGCGCGCCGGCCTTCAGCCGCTCGTCCTGGTCGCGCTCGTCCAGCGGCCAGACGTCGGGGTCGGCCATGAACCGCATGTCGCTGGCACCGGTCGCGTCGGGGTTGAGGCCGTCGTAGAGGCTGGCGCCCGCCCACAGCGCCGTCGGCACGAAGTCCCCGTGGACCCGCGCGTTGCGGACCCACCAGGGGGCCATCACCGCCGAGAACGCCGCCGCCGTCGCCAGCGCCGCCACGACCACCGGCCGAGCCGCGCGGCGCGTCGCCAGCATGTAAACTCCCCACGCCGCGAGGGCCGCCGGGAAGTACATCACGCACGACGGCCGGACCAGCACCGCCGCCCCCGCCGCGGCCCCCGCCGCCAGCGCCGGCGCGAGCACTCCACGCGCGTCGTCGCGATCCCACAGGACGGCCGCCGCCCACAGGAAGGCCAGCAGCAGCGGGACGAACAGGGCCTCGGAGAGCAGGAGAGCCGACATCACGATGAAGTACGGATGGACCGCCGTGATCGCCGCGGCGACCAACGCCAGCCGCCGCCGATCCTCGCCGAGCGTCGCCAGGGCCAGCCGATAGACCAGCCAGACGCACGCCGCGCCGAGCGCCGCCTGGACCAGCCGGGCGCCCAGGGGGTTGTCCCCCAGTACCGCCCGACAGCCCGCCAGGAACAGCGGGTAGCCCGGCGTGCGGAGGGCGAAGTGGGGGATGTCGCCCCATTCGACGATCTGGAAGACCTCGCCGTCGCGGATCGTCTGGGCGAGCTTCCAATAGTATTCCGCGTCGGGCAGCAGGCAGACGCGGCCGTCGCCGGCGCGATCGACCCGCCACTGCACGAGGTCGGCGGCGATCACGCGGAGCAGGAAGCCCCCCTCCACGGCCAGGGCCAGCGGCCGTCGCCACGCCGGCCCGCGCGACAGGGCATACGGCGATCCCGGCATGTCCGGCCTCCCTGGCGACGTGGCCCGACCCCATCCCCCGGCGGGACCGGCCGACTGCGGCGCGAATCCTAGGCCAAACCGCGCCAGCCGTCAACTTCAGCCGGGCCCCCGGAGCGTCGAACCCAACGGCCTTCCCCCCTGGATGGGGAAGGTGGCCCGAAGGGCCGGATGAGGGGGGGACGAGCGACACGACCTCCGGACTTCAAAGGGGCCCTCCCCGGCCAATGACCTGGCCCAAGGTTCCGAATTCCGAAGCGCCTTGGGCAAGCCCCCCCTCATCTGACCGCTTCGCGGTCTGTCTTCCCCCTCCAGGGGGGAAGGCCGTGAAAGTCCAGGCCTTCCGAGAGGCCGTTACGTATCGCTAAGGCGGGTCGGGCCGCCAGCGCAGGCCCAGGCGACGCGTCGTGCCGGCCGTCGTCCTCGCGCGGTCGGCGATCCGGAGGCCGACCGCCCAGACGATCCCCTCGCGATCGGCCGCGACGAGGGCGAGGCCCCGGCGCTCGGGGGGGACGCCGCGGAGCCGGAGGAAGTCCACCACGCGCTGACGCCCGCCCCCCATCCCCAGCGGGTCGAACCGCTCGCCCGGCGTCGGCGTCCGCAACACCAACGGGAACGTCACGCGGTCGCGGTCGACCACCTCGTCGAACTCGGACGCCGAGGCGTCGGGATCCTCGACGGCCTCGAACGTCCCGCGCGCCCATGGGACGCGGACGGAGCCCGGGCCTGCCAGCGTCGTCGGCTCGATCGGCGTCCGTTGAACCGGCTCGACCGATCGCGCCCGCTCCAGAACGAGGGCGTCGGCCGTCGCGCGCAGCGTCGCCCCTTCGCCCAGGTGCCCGGCGTCCTCCCCCGCGATCAGCGCCGCCGCCAGCCTTCGCCATCGCCGCGAGGTCATCGGGCGCTCGGGCCAGCCCGCCTCGCGCCAGGCGCGACGGATGATCTCGACCACCACGTCCGGGCGCGAGGATGAGGCCGCGCGACGGTCCAGGATGATCCGATATGGCCCGATCGAGCGGACCGCCCCGGCCACAATCGGCGCGAGCAGCGTTTCGAGCAGCCGCCGCTCGGCCGCCGCCACTTCCCCCAGGCGGACGATCGCCGCGACGGCCTCCGGGTTGTAGTCGGCCTTCAGCCTGGGGATCAGGTCGTGACGGATGCGCGATCGGGTGTAGCGGAGGTCGCGATTGCTGGCGTCGTCGCGGAAGGCCCGCCCCGCCCTGGCCAGCTCGTCGACGATCTCCTCGCGGGAGACGTCCAGCAGCGGCCGGACCAGGTCCACGCCCGGCGCGAGCGGCCGGCGAGCGGGGATGCCGGCCAGCCCGCGCGGGCCGGTGCCGCGGACGATCCGATGGAGGATCGTCTCCGCCTGATCGTCGCGCGTGTGGCCGAGCGCCACGGCCGATGCCCCCCTCCCCTTCGCGACCTCCGCCAGCCACTCCAGCCGCGCCGCGCGGGCGTCGGCCTCGAAGTGGCCGGCGCGGGTCGGGCGCCATGAGCCCAGGTCGAACGGCAGGCCGAGCGCGTCGGCCAGCTCGGCGACGAACCGGGCGTCCTCGCGCGCGGCCTCGCCCCGGAGGTTGTGGTCCAGGTGGGCGACGCTCAGGCGCAGGCCGAAGTCCTCGCGTAGCGCGTGGAGCGCGTGGAGCAGCCCCACGCTGTCGCCGCCGCCGGAGACGGCGACGACCCAGCCGGGGCCGACGCCGTCGGCGAGCCAGCCGGCGACCCGGCGGCGGACGATTCCCAGCCACGCGGCGGGGCCGGTATGATCGGGTCTCGGATCGCTCCCCATCCCTCGCAGGATACCCGAACCCATCCCGCCTCGCCGAGACGACGATGTCCGAACCCGCCCCGAACCCCGAGTTGATCGCGCTGTTGCGGTCCCCCCGCTCGAAGTCGCCGCTGCGCGTCGATGGGGACGCGGTGGTGTCCGGCGACGGCGCCGAGCGGTACCCGATCGTCGGCGGCGTGCCGCGGCTGGCGGGCGAGGCCTACGTCGGCAGCTTCGGCCGCCAGTGGAACCGCTACGACGTCGCGAGGACCGAGGAGGACGAGGCGACCTTCGAGGCCAAGACGGGCGTCGCCCCCCGCGACCTCGCCGGCAAGCTCGTCCTCGACGCCGGCTGCGGCGGCGGCCGTTACGCCCGCGTCCTGGGCGACGCCGGCGCGAAGGTGCTGGGCGTCGACCTCAGCAGCGCCGTGGACAAGGCGTCCGAACTCTGCCGCGACCTACCCAACGTCCAGATCGTCCAGGGCGACCTGCTCGACCCTCCCGTCGCGGAGGGGGCCTTCGACATGGTCTTCTCGATCGGCGTGCTGCACCACTCGCCCGACCCACGGCGGGCCTTCGCGGAGATCGCGAAGCGGGTGAAGCCCGGCGGCCGGCTGGCGGTTTGGCTCTACCGCAGGAACACCGCGCCTCAGGAGTGGATCAACTCCGGCGCGAGGCTCATCACCACCCGACTCCCCGCCCGCGTGCTGGAGCCTATGTGCGTCGCGATGGGGGCGCTGGGGAGCGTCCCGGTGGTGAATCGCACATTCAACAAGGTGTTCAACTTCTCCGCCCACCCCGACTGGACCCTGCGCGTCTGCGACAACTTCGACTGGTGGGCGCCCGAGTACCAGTCGCACCACACCTTGCCGGAGCTCCTCCGCTGGTTCGACGAGGAGGGCTTCGGCGACCTCCGCGAACTCCGCCCCATGAAGTCCGGCCGCCTGTACGAATGGGCCTACGACCGCGACCTGATCATCGGCTCCGGCGTGAACGTCCAGGGCCGCAAGCGGGGCTGAGGCGGGACGACTTCCCCGCCGCGCCTGGGCAATATAGAATTCCGGTTGGGAGGGATGACCATGAACCAGGCGGGGCCGTTCATCAAATATGCCTTCGCGGAGCGGGACGCCGAGCGCCTCCGCGATGACGTGGCGACGTGGGCCGAGCCGCCGGCGGCGGCCTCAACCGACCGCTGGGCGCGGGAACGGCTCGTCGCGGACGCCTGCCGTCTTTTCGACCTCCTCCGCCAGATCGACGATGAGGCGCGCCGGGCCTCTCGCTACGGCGCGATGTCCGCCGGTGACTTCGCGAGGGCCGACGAAGCGGTGACGGCCCTGCTCACCGAATGGCTGACCACCTCCCGGAAGCTCGCGGCGATCCTTCCCGCCAACGGCCCTACCCTCGCCGACGCGGGTCGATTCATCGGTCACATTCGCGAGGCCTCATGGATGATCGGCGAGGCCGACCGCGTCCTCGACGATCCCCGGATGATCGACCTGCGCGACGAGGCCGTCGATGCCTCCCGACGGGGCGACGTCGAGCCGGTTTTCGAAGATGTCCGCCCGTAACCGCAACGTCCGGACGCGGGACTTCCGGGCGATGTACGAGCGCCTCCCACGGTCGATCCGGCGGGAGGCGGTCGAAGCTTATCGCCTCTTCCTACGCGACCCTTCGCATCCGTCGCTTCGGCTCCACCACCTGGACGACCGCGGTCGCGGGCGCCATCGAAGCGACTCGTACTCCGTCTCCGTCACACGATCTTACCGCGCGATTTACGTGGTCGACGGCGACGTCAACGTCTGGTACTGGATCGGCGGCCACGCGGATTACGACGCCTTCACCACGGGCTGACGACCGAGCCCTCGCGAGCGGCCACTCCTCTCGGGACACGAGGTCCAGTCGCGAGGCGGCGACCGTCACGACGGGAGGACGGCGGCCAGTCGGACAAGATAGGACAGGATCAGCATCGTGTTCGCGACCTGGATGAACGTCAACATATTGAGCATCATCGGCGAGTAGTGGAGTAATCGCAGGCGCCAGGCCAGGGCGATCGCCACGGCGGTCGAGGACACTTCAGGCACGAGCAACAGGAGCGCGAAATAGGCCAGGGGGTTCCGGGGAACGGGGAGCGTCCCCGGTTCTCCGCCATGGGCACCGGTCATGGCAATCGGCAGCCCGACCGCCAGCATCGTCAAGGCGGAAGCGATCGCGACGGCGGCCCAGCGGGCGGCTCGTCCCAGGGCTAAGATCACTTCCGCCATGCGAAGCCTCTCCGAGGCTGGCCGTCATTCCTCCGCGACACGATAACCGGTCATGTTGGTGTTGATGCGATACAGGCCCTTGCCGGCCATGATGTAGAGGAGCCGGGAGTCGTCGCCGCCGAACTCGACGTTGGCGGCGGGCTCGGGGGTGGGGATCAGGGCCAGGCGCTTGCCGTCGGGGGCGAAGACGACGACGCCCTTCGACGTGGCGGCGACGATCCGGCCGTCAATGGTCACGGTCATGCCGTCGATGCCCCCCTCCTTGCCGAGGTCGACGAGGACGCGAGGGTTGGAGGCGTTGCCGTCGTCGTCCAGGTCCACGGCCAGCAAGGCGCGCCGCTCGCGGCCGTTGTCGGCGACGTAAAGGGTCCGGCCGTCGGGGCTGACGACGAGGCCGTTGGGCTTCGTCGCCGTGGTCTCCAGGCGCGAGACGCGGCCGTCGGGGTCGACGCGGAAGACGCCCTCGAAGTCCAGCTCGCGAGGCTCGTCGCCGACGTAGCGGGGGTCGGAGAAATAGACGCGGCCCTTGCCGTCGACGGCCACGTCATTCGGGCTATTGAAGCGCTTCCCATCGAACCTGTCGGCCAGGGTGTGGAGCTTGCCGTCGTGGTCGGTGACGGAGATCCGCCGGCCGCCGCCGGTGTTCGCCCCCTCGGCGACGATCAGCCGCCCCTTGCCGTCGAAGATCATGCCGTTGGCCCGATGGCTGGGCTCGCGGAAGACGGTCGTCTCGCCGGTGCTCGGGTTGAACCGCATGACGCGGTCGCCGATGTCGGAGAAGAGGATCGAGCCGTCGGCCGCCGTCGCGCCCCCCTCGGTGAACGTCCCCTCGCCCCAGAGCTTCTCCACGGCCTCCAGCGGGTCGACGACCCGGCTCGGATCGTCCCCCCCACGCAAGCCCCCGAGGGAGGTCAGCAGGACGAGCAGCATCGCGGGCGCGGGCATGGGAGGGGGCTCCGCCTTGGGGTCGATTCGGGTCGGGTCGGGTCAGGCCAGGATCTCGCGGATGACGTGGCCGTGGACGTCGGTGAGCCGGCGCTGGGCGCCGTTGTTGTAGTACGTGAGGCGCTCGTGATCCAGGCCCATCAGGTGGAGGATGGTGGCGTGGAAGTCGTGGACGTCGGTCACGTCCTCGACCGCCTCGTAGCCGAACGGGTCGGTGGCGCCGTGGCTGTATCCCTTCTTGACTCCCGCGCCGGCGAGCCAGGCGGTGAACCCCTTGGGGTTGTGGTCGCGGCCCTCAGTCCCCTTCTGGAACGTCGGCATGCGGCCGAACTCGGTCGACCAGACGACCAGCGTGTCGTCGAGCAGGCCCCGGTCCTTCAGGTCGCGCAGCAGCGCCGCGGCGGGCTTGTCGAGGATCGGCCCGTGGCGGTCGTAGTCCGACTTGATCCGGCGGTGGCCGTCCCAGTTCAGCGCCCCCTCGCCCATGGCGAAGGCCCCGTTGAACAGCGTGACGAACCGCACCCCGCGCTCGACCAGACGCCGGGCCAGCAGGCAATTGCGGCCGAAGCCGGCGAGGATCGGGTTCGGGTCGTCCAGCCCGTAGAGGGCGCGTGTCGCCGGGCTCTCCCGCGAGAGGTCGCCCACCTCCGGCGCGGAGAGCTGCATCCGGGCGGCCAGCTCGTACGCGGCGATCCGGGCGGAAAGTTCCTCGTCGCCGGGGTTGCGCTCCAGGTGCTCGTCATTCAGGACGCGGATCAGGTCGCGCGCGGCGCGGTCGTCCTCGGCCGAGATCGAACCGGGCCGCGCGAGGTGGCGGATCGGCCGCTCGGCGTTGAACGCGGTCCCCTGGTAGACGGCCGGGAGGAAGCCGTTGGTCCAGTTCGCCGGCCCCTGCTGCGGGTCGCCGCGAGGGTCCGGGATGGCGACGTAGGCCGGCAGGTCCTGGTCCTCGGTCCCCAGCGCGTAGCTGGCCCACGCGCCGATGCTGGGGAAGCCCTCCAGCGTGAACCCGGTCGACATGAACATCTCGCCGGGGCCGTGGGTGTTCGTCTTCGAGGTCAGCGAGTGGACGAACGCCATGTCGTCGACCCGCTCGGCCAGGTGGGGGAGCAGGTCGGAGACGTACTTGCCGGTCTCGCCGCGAGGGCGGAACTCCCACGGGCTCTTCGCCAGCTCGCCGTTCTCCCCCTGGAACGTCAGCAGCTTCTCCGCGCCGGGCATGGGCTGGCCGTGGCGCTTGATCAGCTCGGGCTTGTAGTCCCACGTATCCAGGTGGCTGACGGCGCCCGTGCAATAGATGTGGATGACCCGCCTCGCCTTGGGCGCGAAGTGGGGCGGCTTCGGCGCCAGCGGTCCGGCCTTGGGCTCGGCGGCCAGAAGCCCTTTCTCGGCCAGGATCGAACTCAGCGCGATCCCCCCGACGCCCGTCGCCATGTGCGACAGGAAACCCCGGCGGTCGAGCAGGTGTCGTCCCAGCGGCGCGTCGTGTTGGTGGCTCATGGTTACTCATCTTGATCGAACCGTCGCGACCATGCCAGGGGGTTCACCGCGGGGCGCGGAAGCCGGCCGATCCTCGGCCCGGACCCGAGAATCGCCGCGCGACGGAAGACAACCTCGGTTCGGGCTTGGTTTCTTTCGCGGGACCGTCTAAGATCGCCCCGTTCCGGCGGCGGCCGTCAGGATGAGCCGCACCCCGGAAAGGCCGGCGCAACCGTCACGGAGGACGGGATGAGATTGCTCGCCCTGGTCGACTCCCCCGACCACGTCTGCTGCCGTTATCGCATCCGGGCGTTCGAGCCCGCGTTGCGCGAAGCCGGCTGGTCGCTGGCGTGCGAGCCCCTGGCGCGGGGGGCCCTGCCCCGGCTGCGCCAGCTTCGAGGCGCCTCGCGGTTCGACGCCGTGCTCCTCCAGCGCAAGCTCTTGCCGGGGTGGCAGTTCGCCATCCTGCGCCGCAACGCCCGCCGCCTGGCGTTCGACCTCGACGACGCCGTCTTCCTGCGCGACTCCTACTCCCCTCGCGGCGTGGCGTCGCGCCGACGCATGGGCCGGTTCGCCCGGACGGTCCGCGGGGCCGACGTCGTGCTGGCCGGCAACGACTTCCTCGCGGACGCCGCTCTCCGCGCGGGGGCCTCGCCGGAACGGACGCTGACCGTGCCGACGTGCGTCGACCCGTCCGGCTATCCGATCAGGGAGGCGTCGCGACGCGGGGGGCCGCCGGAACTGGTCTGGATCGGCTCGTCCAGCACGCTGCGGGGGATCGAGGCCCGCGGGCCGCTGTGGAAGCGGCTGGGCCGCGAGTTCCCCGGGCTCCGGCTCCGCGTGATCTGCGACCGCTTCCCCCGGTTCGAGGGGGTCGAGGTCGTCCCCGTCCCCTGGTCCGAGGCGACCGAGGCCGAGGATCTGGCGGAGGGGGACGTGGGGATCGGCATGATCCCCGACGACGACTGGAGCCGGGGCAAGTGCGGCCTGAAGATCCTCCAGTACCAGGCGGCCGGGCTGCCGACGATCGCCAACCCGGTCGGCTCTCACGTCGAGATGATCGAGCCCGGCGCGACGGGGTTCCTCCCGGACGACGACGACGGGTGGGCCGCCGCGATCCGGGGCCTGTCCGACCCCGACGCCCGCGCCCGGATGGGACGCGAGGCGCGCCGGCGGCTGGAATCGGGATATTCGACGACGGCATGGGCGGCGGCGTTCGTCGCGGCGGCGACCGGGATCGACGACCGTCGGCCGGCCGTCGCCCCCGCGCCCAACTTCACCAGGGAAAGGCCGCGGGCGTCCGCCGGCCACCGCGCGGCGATCGCGTCGCGGCGGGATCGACAGGGATCGGAATAGGCCCATGACCGTCATGACCCCCGGAGTTCGGGCGAGATCGGCGGAGGGCCGCATGTTTAAGCCCCCCGAATGGACCTTCGTCCAGGCCGGCGACGTCGGCTGGTGGCTGCAAGGCGGCTGGCGCGACGTCCTGGTCGACGCCGACGGCCTCCGCCTCGACCAGTGGCGCGCCGAGGGCCGCGTGGAGACGATCAAGTCGGGCCCGCACCGGGTCGTCTACCGGGTCCAGCTCCCGTCCGGGGCGATCTACGTCAAGCACTTCCTGATCCCGAACCTCCGCGCGAAGTATCGCCAGTGGTTCCGCCGCGGCAAGGGCCGCAACGAGGGGAAGCGGTCGCGCTCCCTGGCGTCGATCGGCGTGCCGACCATCACGCCGATCGCCCTGGGCGAGCGCCGGCGCCGCGGGTTCCTGTACGACAACTTCCTCGTCACCCGCGAGATCCCCGACGCGGTCCCGCTCGACGCCTTCATCGAGGAGGAGTTGCCGAGCCTCGACGGCCCCCGGCGGTCGCGGCTGCGCCGGCGGCTGGCCGAGCGGCTCGGCGAGCTGACGGCCCGGCTGCACAACGCGGGGCTCCAGCACATCGACTTCCACCCCGGCAACATCCTCGTCCGCTTCGGCCCCGACGACGAGCCGTCGCTGACGATGATCGACCTGGACGCCCTGCGCTCCGTCCGCCGGTTCACCTGGGCCAAGGCCCGCGACAACCTGGCGCTGCTGGACCATTACTTCTGGATCCGCACCGGCCGCGTCGACCGCCGCCGCTTCCTCAAGGCGTACCTGGCCGCCCGCGACGGCGCGCCCCCATCGGCGCGGGACTTCGCCCTGGGGGTCGAGGCGGCCACGCGCCGCTGGGCCGAACGCCTCTGGCGGCGATGGGGCCGGCGATGTCGGTCGACCAACAAGTATTTCCAGGTCTTCAAGTCGCCCAACGCCCTGTGCATCGCCTCGCGCGACCTGGACCCGGCCGAGGTCGCGCCGCTCCTGGTCGACCCCGACGCGGCCTTCAACGCCCCCGGCGTCCGCGTCATCAAGGACTCGCGCACGACCCGGCTGATCGAGACGACGATGGTCGTCGACGGCCGGCCGACCCCCGTGGTCTTCAAGCGGTTCAACCGCAAGAAGTGGATCGACCCGGTCCTGGCGATCTTCCGCCCGTCGCGCGCCTGGCGGTCGTGGCAGGCGGGCCAGCACCTCTCCGTCCGCGGGCTGCCGACGCCGAGGAATCTGGCCTTCATCGCCCGGCGGCATAAGCTCTGGTTCTCCCCATTCCCGGGCGTGCTCCCCTACGAGACGTACCTCGTCACCGTGAAGGAGGAGGGCGCCATCACGCTGTCCGAGTACGTCCTCCGGGAGCTGCCGAAGCTGGGCCCCGACGCGCTGCGGGCGGAGGTCGACCGGCTGACGACGGCGCTGGCGGGGCTCGTGCGGATGATGCACGACCGCTCGCTGTCGCACCGCGACGTCAAGGCGTCCAACATCCTCGTCCGGCGCGAGGCGGCCCCGGGCGAGCCGTTGCTGACGCTGATCGACCTGGTCGGCGTGCGGCTGAACCACCCCCTGCCGATGCACCGCCGCATCCAGAACCTGGCGCGGCTGAGCGTCAGCCTGGACGGCGCCCCCGGCCGCACCCGCACGGCCACGCTCCGCTTCCTCAGGGCCTACCTCCCCCATCGCCTCAATCGCAAGGACGAGTGGAAGGCCCTCTGGCGGGCGATCGACGCGGCCACCCACGTCAAGCGGGCCCGCAACGAGCGCATGGGACGGCCGCTTTCCTGAACGACACCGTGGAGGGACCGGAAGTGAACACCCCTCGCATCATCGCCCGAACGGTCCCGCGTTTGCTGGCCCTGGCCGCGCTCGCCGCGTCCCTCGGCTGCTCCACCCTGGCCCGCAGGGGCCCCGCGCTCCTGCCGACCGCCCACCAGGTCAGGACGGGCCCGTTCGTCGTCTACTCCAACGAGCCCATCAAGGCCGACGCCCCCCCCGTCAAGGCGCTGGAGCGGCTGCGGGGCGACCTCGCCACGCGGCTCGACCCGGCCGTCGACTCCGACCCCGGGCCCATCGAGGTCTACGTCCTGGACGATCGCGACGCCTTCGTCCACCTGCTGCGGTTCTACTTCCCCGAACTCCCCCCGCGCCGCGCCTTCTTCATGGCGCAGGACGACCAGCGGATCGTCTACACCTTCCACGGCCCGATGCTGGACGAGGACCTGCGGCACGAGGCGGCCCACGCCCTGCTCCGGGGCCGCTTCGGCGACATCCCGCTGTGGCTCGACGAGGGCCTGGCCGAGTACTTCGAGGCCGGCCCCGACGACCTCCAGGATCGCGACGACCGCCTCGCCCGCCTCGCCGCCGACGCCAAGTCCGGCTGGAAGCCCGACCTCAGACGCCTGGAGACCCTGGGGGAGATCCACCAGATGGCCCCGCGCGACTACCGCGAATCGTGGGCCTGGGTCGACCTGCTCCTGGCCGACCCCGCCCGCGGCAAGCCCCTGCTGCTGGACCACCTCCGCGCGCGCGACGCCCGCTCCGCGCTCACCACGACCCTGGCCGACCGTGGGACCGACGGCGACACGCTGCTCGCCCACCTCGGCGGGACTCCGGCGCGCGTGATCGCCCAGAAGCCGACGCCGGCCGACGCCCGCTCGGCCCGCGTGATCCGCCTGCAAGACCGCCCCGCCGCCGATCCCCTCCCCTCGCGCCCCGGCCTCCTCCGCCGCGTCGGCTCGTTCCTGGGGCTCTGAGCGGGACGCCATCCGCCGCCGTCGCCGGCGGCGTAATGACCCCTTCCCCCCTCGCGGGGGAAGGTGGCCCGAAGGGCCGGATGAGGGGGAAGACAAGCGAGACCGCCGTCGAGATTCGCGACGGGCGGGCGGGCCTTCGATCACTCCAACGGCCATCGCGCTTGTCGTCCCCCCGCGCCTCAGGCCTTCTTCTTCGTCTCGATCGGCAGGGCGTCGATCTTGGCGGCGAGGATGAAGTCGTTCTCGGTGAGGCCGCCGACGGCGTGGGTGAACAGCTCGACGGCGACGTGGCGGTAGCCGGTAAGGTGCAGGTCGGGGTGGTGCCCCTCGGACTCCGCGACCTCGCCCACCTTCTCGAAGAAGCGGAGCCCGGCCATGAAGTTCTTGACGGTCCACTCGCGGCGGATCCGCGCGCCGTCGCCGGAGAGCGACCACTCCGGCACGGCCTTCAGCATGTCGTCGATCTCCTCGCGCGACAGCGGCGGGATGCCCCCCTCGCACGGGACGCATTTCCTGGAGGTCAACTCGGCGGCGCTCGCGGTGCTCATGGTCTCGCTCCTGGCACGAGGATGGGGAAGCGACCGGGATCTCCTCGCATGCGAACCCCGCGCCGGCGGCGGGACGCTCAACGAAAGCTCTCGGATTCCGCGGGGAAGTCGCCGGAGCGGACGTCGGCGTTGAACCGGGCGGCGGCGTCGCGGACGGCGTCGCCCAGCTCGGCGTAGCGGCGGGCGAAGCGGGGGCGGAAGTCGTCCAGGAGGCCGAGCATGTCGTGCAGCACCAGCACCTGGCCGTCGCACCCCGCGCCGGCGCCGATGCCGATGGTCGGGATGGGGATCTCGGCGGTGATCGTCGCGGCGAGTTCGGCCGGCACGCACTCCAGCACCACCGCGAACGCCCCGGCCTCCGCGACCGCCCGCGCGTCGGCGCGGATGGCCTCGGCCTGGCGCTGGACCTTGAACCCGCCGAACCGGCGGACGGATTGCGGCGTCAGGCCGACGTGGGCCATCACCGGGATCTGGGCGTCCACCACGGCCCGGATGGTCGCGGCCATGCGGACGCCCCCCTCCACCTTCACGGCCTTGGAGCCGGTCTCCTTCAGGATCCGGCCGGCGCTGCGGATCGCCTGGGGACGCGACGCCTGGTACGAGAGGAACGGCAGGTCGCAGACGACGAACGCCCGCCGCGCCGCGCGGGCGACCATCTCGGCGTGGTAGATCATCTGGTCGAGCGTGACGCCGAGCGTCGTGTCGCGCCCCTGCACGGCCGTCCCGAGCGAGTCGCCGACGAGCAGGCAGTCGACCCCGGCGGCGTCGAGCGCGCGGGCGGTGGGGTAGTCGTAGGCGGTCAGGCTGGTGATCTTGCGGCCTTGCCCCTTCCAGGCTTCGAAGTCGAGGACGGAGACGGGTCGCGCGTCAGTGGGCATGGCCGGGCTCGCTGGGGTGCAGGTCGGCCAGCATGACGTCGGGCCGGTCGATCACGACTTTGTAACGCCTCCGGATCTGGTCGTGCAAGTCGACCCGGAGCCTGTCCTCGTGGCCGGCGCCGACGTCGGCGAACCACCGCGCGCCTTTCTCCTTGTAGAACCCGACGAGGTCGATCGGCGTCAGCAGGCCGGATTGGGGATCCCATTCCGACGCGGCCCGGGTCGCCGCGCCCACGGTCAATTCCAGCCGGCATCCCCGGCGGTCGGCCTGGTACAGCAGCGCCTCGGGCGCGACGACGAGGTCGCTCGGGTCGGTCTCCTCGGCGACGGCCCGGCCGGCCTCGGCCAGCCCGGACCACTCGTCGGGCGAACGCCAGGTGGAGTCGGAGAGCTGCAACGCCAGGGCGGCGAACGCCAGGGCCGACACGAAGGCCATCCTCGGCCGCCGGGCGTCCAGCCGGCCCCAGGCCGCGCCCAGGCCGGCCGCGGCGACGGGCGCCAGGCAGAGCCAGTAATACTCGTGGTGGAGCTTCGCCGCCATCGCGGCCATCGTCGCGGTCGCCAGCCCCGCCCAGATCCACCAGAGGCGGACGCCCGAGGCCGCCCCCCCCAGGCCCCAGATCGCCCCCAGGAATCCCAGCGGCGTGAACGCGCGGACGACCAGGAATCTGGCGATGTAGCCCCAGGTCTCGGCCGACCCCAACGCCCCCAGGCCCAGCAGCCCCAGCCAGATGTCGCGGTTCGCGGCCGGGGCGAGCGACGCCGACTCCCCCGTCAGCCGCGCCGACCAGGCGTACCACGCGCCGACCGGCAGCAGAGTGGAGGCGCACAGGGCGAACGCCTTCCAGTCGCGACGGGGCAGGATCGCCAGGAACGCGACCGCCAGGAGGTAGGCGGCGGTCACCTTGGCCGCCAGGCCGACCGCCAGCAACGCCCAGCCGGCCGCCAGCCAGCCCGGCGCCCTCCCCTTGGCCGCGGCGCGGTCCCAGCAGGCCAGGCCCGCCGCGCAGGCGCCGATCATCAGGGCGTCGGGCTGGAACGCCCGGCCGTACCGGATGACGATCGGCAGCATCGAGAACGCGACCGCCGACGCCAGCGCGGGCCCCTCCCCCCATCGCCGCCTCGCCATTATGTAGACGCCCCAGGCCCCGAGCGTCGCCGCCAGCGCCGAGGTCAGCCGCCCGCGCGCGTCCAGCGGCAGCCCCGTGGCCCGCGCCAGCCCGACCACGAGCGCCTGATAGACCGGCGGCTCGACCGGGAAGTAGTTCGGGAACGGCCCGACGTCGAGCTGGGGCCGCAGGAAGCCCGACCCTCGCTCCAGGTTCCGCGCCACCATCGCGGTGGGGACCTGCCGGCCGACGTAGTTCTCGGCGATCGGCTGGCCCGGGTGGAGGGACCGCAGCAGCAGTCCGGCCAGCAGCGCCAGCGCCAGTCGCGCCGCCTCGGCCGCGCGGCGGCCCCTCGGCGGGGCTTCGTCCAGGCTCGTCGGGTTCGTCATGGCGATGGCCGCGAGGCTCCTCGTGGGGACGGATACATGGCGGGCCGCGGGGAACGCCGCGAGGCCCGCCTGACTTTCGAGACGCCCGCCCTCTCAGGCTCCGGCTCCGCCGTCCGCCCGGCCGACGGCCGGCTTCTCGCGGACGGCCTCGGCCCGCTCCAGCGCCGCCGTGATGTTCGGGCAGATATTCTCACGCCCGATGTGACGCTCGAAATCGGCCTGTCGCATGAACCTGGCGGGCTGGGACCTCGCCCCGCACAGGATCAGGCGACGGCCCGTGGCAAGGAGCCTGTCGGCGAAGTCCTCCAGGGCGAGCAGGCCGGTGGCGTCGATGGCCGTCATGTTCCGCAGCCGCAGGATGACTACCGGCGCCAGGGCCTCGACGTTGTCGGTGACGGCCGCCAGCTTCTCCGTCGCGCCGAACAGGAACGGCCCGTGGATGCGGACGACGCTGACGTATTCGGGGATGGGCTTGTCCTGCAGGACGTGCGGCCGACCGGCCTCGACGTACTCCTTCGTCACCTCCTCGACGGTCGTGGTCTTCGCCACCTTGCGGATGAACAGCAGGGCGGCCAGCACCATGCCGACCTGCACGGCCACCGTCAGGTCGGCGAACACCGTCAGGGCGAAGGTGACCGACCAGACGGCGATGGTGGCCCCCGACATCTTAAGGAGCTTCGGGATTTCTCGCCACTCGCCCATGTTGTAGGCGACGACCATCAGGATCGCCGCCAGGACGGCGAGCGGGATGTGGGCGGCCAGCGGGGCGGCGAAGAGCAGCACGGCCAGCAGGGTCAGCGCGTGGATGATCCCCGCGACCGGCGTCCTCCCCCCGGACCGGATGTTCGTGGCCGTGCGGGCGATCGCCCCGGTCGCGGGGATGCCGCCGAGGAACGGGGCGGCGATGTTGGCCACGCCCTGGGCCACCAGCTCCATGTTCGGGTCGTGCCTGTCGCCCGTCATCCGATCGGCGACCACGGCCGACATCAACGACTCGATCGCCCCCAGCAGCGCGACCGTCAGCGCCGGGGAGAAAAGGGCCAGGATCATCTCCGGGCGGAATTCCGGCGCGACGACCGCCGGCGGGCCCGCGGGGATGCCGCCGAACCGCGAGCCGATGGTCTCCACCGGGACGCCGAAGGCCGCGACGACGGCCGTCCCCAGCACCATCGCGGCGATGGAACCGGGGACCTTCCTGAAGAACGTCATGCACGCGACCACCACCGCCAGCGCCCCGACCGACAGCAGGGTCGTCGTCGGGTCGACGGTGTGGACGTGGGCCGCGATGGCCCGCATCCGGCCCGCGAAGTCGCCCGGCATCTCCCCGATCCGCAGCCCGAGGAAGTCCTTGATCTGCGTGCTGGCGATCAGCACGGCGATGCCGTTGGTGAAGCCGACGATGACCGGGCGTGGGATGAACCGGACCGCGAGCCCCAGGCCGGTCGCCCCCAGGACGACGAGCATGACGCCCGCCATGATCGTGCAGACGTACAGGCCGTTCAGCCCGTGCTCGGCGACGATCCCGAAGATGATGACCACGAACGCCCCGGTCGGCCCGCCGATCTGCGTCCTGGATCCGCCGAGCGCCGAGATGAGGAACCCGGCGACGACCGCCGTGTAGATCCCCGCCTGCGGCGGCACGCCGGACGAGATGGCGAAGGCCATCGCCAGCGGCAGCGCGACGAGGCCCACCGTGATCCCGGCGATCAGGTCGCCCCGGAACGTCGCGAGATCGTAGCCCCGCGACGACTCGACCAGCTTCGGCCTCATTCTCCGCTTCACCTTCCGGCCCCCCGCCCGATCTCGCCGGCCATCCCCCGCCTCCGGGGTCGTCTCGCCGCCTCGGGCGGGCGGGAGGGCGCGGGAGCGGTCGCGCCTCCGTCGGCGCCCCCCCCCCCGCGGGGCTCGCGCCCCCGGATATATTATCGGCCGGATTTCGCTTGGCGTCGCACGCGTCGACGTGTCACGATGCGACGGATTTCACCTCGCGTCTCCGGCCCGGCCGGCGGATCGCACCCCCGCGCGGGCCCGTCTCTCCACACGTCAGGAGGTCGCCATGATGCTCGTGGGCGAAGTGCTCGACATGAAGGGCCGTCGGGTGGTGACGATCGAGTCGGGGGCCACCGTGGACGAGGCGGTGGCGAAGCTGGTGGGGAACAACGTGGGATCGCTGCCGGTGGTGGAGGAGGGCCGCCTGGTCGGCGTCATCTCCGAGCGCGACGTCCTCCGCCTGATGCACCACCGGGGCGAGGGCTTCGGCCGGCTCCGCGTCGCCGAAGTCATGACGTGCCACCCGGTCACCTGCCGCGCCGCCGACGCCGTCGACGACGTCATGGGGCTGATGACCGAGCGGCGGGTTGCCAAGGTCCCCGTCGTCGAGGGGGACGACCTGGTCGGCGTGGTCTCCGTCGGCGACGTGGTCAAGCTGCTGTACGAGAAGGTCTCCTCGGAGAACCGCCATCTGCTCTCCTACATCCAGGGGGGCGCCTGACTCGCGGCCGTTCACGCCCCCGCCCCCGCCCCCGGCTCCGGCTCCGCGTCGACGTCGCCCGACGCGGACTCGGGGGTCAGCTCCGGCGGCAGCGGGGGCCCTCCCGTCTTGCGGTGGAGGTCGTGCCCCTCGGGGAGTTCGCCGTTCCAGCGCCCGTACAGGGCGGTCAGGTCGGCGAGCCGGTCGGCCTCCGCGGGGGTGGGTCGGGCCGGGAGCATCCGCCAGCCCCAGTTCCCCTCGCCCCGGCCGGGGACGTTCATCCGCGCCTTGCTGTCCAGCCCCAGGACGTCCTGCATGGGGGCGATCGCGACCCCCGCCACCGACCCCCACGCCTGGCGGATCAGGTCCCAGCCGAACTCGCGGCCGTCGGTCCCCACGAACCGCAGGGCGAACCGCCGCTCCTCCTCGATCTCCTCCAGCGACTGCGTCGTCTCGACGTCCGGGTTGGAGATCCAGCCGTAGCTGGTGTCGTTGTCGTGCGTGCCGGTGTAGGCGATGGAGTTGACCACGTGCCGATACGGCAGGTGCTTCTCGGCCTCCGGGTCGGGCGAGAAGCCGAACTGGAGCACGCGCATCCCGGGCAGGTCGAACTCGTCCCGGAGCGCCTCCACGGGGGGGGTGATGACGCCCAGATCCTCGGCGATGAACGGCAGCTCGGGGAAGTGCTCCCGCAGCGCGTGGAAGAGCGCCGGGCCGGGGCCGGGCACCCAGCGGCCGTTGACGGCGGTCTCGGCCCCGCCGGGGACCTCCCAGTACGCCTCGAAGCCGCGGAAGTGGTCGATGCGGATCAGGTCCACCTGCTTCAGCAGGGCGCCGACCCGGCGGATCCACCAGGCGTAGCCCTCGGCGGCGTGCGCCTCCCAGTTGTAGAGCGGGTTCCCCCAGAGCTGGCCGGTCTCGCTGAAGTAGTCCGGCGGCACCCCGGCCACGAACGTCGGCCGGCCGTCGCCGCCGAGGAAGAACAGCTCCGGGTTCGCCCAGACGTCCGCGCTGTCGTGGGCGACGAAGATCGGGATGTCGCCGATGAGCTTCACGTCGCGCCGCGCGCAGGCCCTCCGCAGGGCCTCCCACTGCTGGTAAAAGACGTACTGGACGAACTCGTGAAACCGCGCCGCCTCGGCCGACTCCCGCGCGAAGTTCTCCAGCGCCTCGGGGCGTCGCGAGACCAGCTCGGGCTCCCACTGGAACCACGCGGAGCCGCCGCGAGACTCCTTGATCGCCATGAACAGCGCGTAGTCCTGGAGCCAGTGCTTCTCGCGGATCACGAAGCGGTGGAACTCGGCGTCCGCGGCCGAGAACCGCGCGAACGCCTTGGCCAGCAGGGCGTTCTTGACCCGGATCACCTCCATGAAGTCGACCTGGTCGGTCGCCGGGACGGGCTCGGGGAGATCGGCCTCGTCCAGCCATCCGCGCTCGACCATCGCCTCGGGGCTGATGAGCAGCGGGTTGCCCGCGAACGACGAATGCGACTGGTACGGCGAGTTGCCGGCGCCCGTCGGGCCCAGCGGCAGCGTCTGCCACCAGCGCTGGCCGGAATCGGCCAGGAACTCGACGAACTTGTGGGCCGAGGGCCCGATGTCGCCGACGCCGAACCGCCCCGGCAGCGAGGTCGGGTGCATGAGGATGCCGCTGGACCTGGGGTATCGCATTCTCGCCTCTCGAACCTTCGCCAACATTACCTTCTCGCCCGCCCGGACCGCCCGCGTCGCCGTCCCGCCGGGGGCTCAGCCGTGCGTCTGCAGGAACCGTTCCACCGCGTCTCGGAAATCGACCCGGCCCTCGATGTGCGGCATGTGCCCCACCCCCGGCAGGACCTCCAGCCGCGCGCCGGGGATCTCCTCGGCCAGCTCTCGGGCCGTCGCCGGCGGGTTGACCAGGTCGTCCTCCCCCACCAGCACCAGGCACGGCGCGGCGATCGCCCCCAGCCGGCCGCGCGCCTCGTGCCCCGCCGCGGCGCGGGCCTGGCGCGTGAACGCCGCCACGTCCTGCGGCCAGGCGTTGCGCTCGGCGAACCGGACCAGGCCCTGGACCTGCTCCGCGTGCTCATAATACGCCCGGCCGACCAGCATCGGCAGCGTCCCCTCGGCGAACCTCCCCGCGTCGTCGCCCGTCAGCTCGCGGAGCCGGATCCACGACTCGATCACGGCCTTGCGCCACGGGCTCGCCCCGGCGTGCGCCGAGGTCAGCACCAGCGACCGGACCGCCCCCGGATGCCGCAGCGCGACCTCCTGCGCCACCAGCCCCCCGAGCGAATGCCCGACGACATGGGCCCGGTCGATCCCCAGCGCCCGCAGCCAGGCGGCGACGTCGTCGGCCATCTCGGCCGTCGAGTACGCCGCGTCGGCCCGCCAGCTCCGGCCGGCGTCGCGCGCGTCGAACGCCAGCGTCCGGTACTCCCGCGCGAAGTGGCGCTGGGCCAGGCTGAACGCCCGGTGGTCCCCCCCCAGCCCGCTCAGGAAGACGAGGACGTCGGGGCCCTCGCCGAGCTCCTCGTAGTAGAATTCGCGATCGTCCAGGGCGATGGTCGGCATTCGGCGTCCCGCCTTTGCGTCGACGCCCCGCGGACCGTCCCGGGGGCTTTGCGGATAGGGTATGCCGGACCCGCCCTTAAAGGAAGCCGTCACGCCCGAGATCCCGGCGGAACCGGCTGGCGTCCCCCCGCCGATCGTGCTACAGAAGGTGAACGTCCGCACCCAAGCGACGCCGAAGGGAGCCCCCCAATGAGCACCGCGCGCCCCGGCCGCCGCGCCTCCACGAGGTACCTCGACCCCCACGAGCCGGAATACCCCTCCAGCGACGGCAGGCCGATGGCCGAGAGCACCACCCAGTTCCGCTGGATCGTGACGATCAAGGAAGGGCTCGACGCGCTGTTCGCCGACCGGCCCGACGTCTTCGTCGCCGGCGACCTCCTCTGGTACGCCACCAAGGGGGACAAGTCGGACGTGATGGCCCCCGACGCCATGGTCGTCTTCGGCCGCCCCAAGGGAGACCGGCGATCCTATCGCGAGTGGGTCGAGGACGGGGTCGTCCCTCAGGTCGTCTTCGAGGTCGCCTCGCATACGAACACGCCGAACGAGATGGCCGAGAAGCGGCGTCGCTACGACGCCCGCGGCGTCGAGGAATATTACTTCTACGACCCGGAGAGCGGGAAGCTGGAGGGCTGGCTTCGACGTCCCGACGGCCTGCGCGCGATCCGGGCCGACGGCTGGACCTCCCCACTCCTCGGCGTGACGTTCGACGCCCCACGTCGCAAGGAAGCCCTGGTCATCGTGCGCCCGGACGGCCGCCCATTCCGCACGTTCGGCGAGTTGGCGAAGGACGAGGAGACCGCGCGCCGGATCGCCCGCGCGGAACGCCGTCGCCGCCGCCGCGCCGAGCGCCTGGCGCTAACGGAGGGCGAGCGGGCCGAGTCGGAACGCCTCTCGCGCGAGCACGCCGAACGCCAGGTCGAGGCCGAGCGCCTCTCGCGCCAGGACGCCGAGCGCCGCGCCGAGGAGGCCGAGCGCCAGGCCCAGGCCGCGATCCGGCGGGTCGAACTCCTGGAGGAGCAACTGCGGGCGATGAGGGCCAAGCCCGAGTGATCCGCCACGCCCCCTTTTGCATTGCGAGCAATCTCGATAGGATTTGTCGACAACCTCCATGAGGTTGAATTGGTCGTGCCTCGTGGATCGAGCTTCGACGGACGTGGTGGGGAGGTCGGGATGCGAGCATGGGTCTGGGCGGCGGCGTTGCTGGCGACGGCGGGATGGACGGCCTTCGCGGACGCGGGGGAGGGCGAGGCGAAGGCGAAGCGGCCGAACATCGTGATCGTGCTGAGCGACGACATGGGGTTTTCGGACCTGGGCTGCTACGGCGGGGAGCTGACGACGCCCAACCTGGACGGCCTGGCGTCGGGGGGCGTGCGGTTCACGCAGTTCTACAACACGGCGCGTTGCTGCCCGACGCGGGCCTCGCTGCTGACGGGCCTCTACCCCCACCAGGCCGGCGTCGGCCACATGATGGCAGACCGCGGCCACGACGGCTATCGCGGCGTGCTCAATCGGGACTCGGCCACGATCGCGGAGGTCCTGCGGCCGGCCGGCTACCGGGCGTACATGGTCGGCAAGTGGCACGTCTCGCGGTTCGTCGGCCCCAACGGCGACCGCGCCACCTGGCCGCTGGGCCGGGGCTTCGAGAAGTTCTACGGCACCATCACCGGGGCCGGCAGCTACTTCGACCCCAGCAACCTCTGCCGCCAGGAAACCCTGATCACGCCCGAGAACGACCCCGAGTACAGGCCCGAGTCGTACTACTACACCGACGCGCTGGCCGATAACGCCGCGAAGTACATCCGCGAGCATCAGGCGGAATCCCCCGACCGGCCCTTCTTCCTCTACGTCGCCTTCACCGCCGCCCACTGGCCGATGCACGCCCCCGACGCCGACGTCGCCCGGTACGAGGGCAAGTACGACTCCGGCTACGCCCCGGTCCGAGAGGCCCGCGTCGCGAGGATGAAGGAGCTGGGCCTGATCCCGCCCGACGCCGAGGCCGCCCCCCCCTCCGACGACTGGGACGACGTCGAGGACAAGGCTCGCGAGGCCCGCGGCAAGGAAGTCTACGCGGCGATGGTCGAGAAGATGGACGCGGGCGTCGGCCGGATCGTGGCCCAGCTCAAGGACTCCGGCGCGCTGGACGACACCCTGATCCTCTACCTCCAAGACAACGGCGCCTGCGCCGAGGAGACGGGCCGCCAGGCCCCCCAGGACCCGGCCGAGGGCCTGGAGCCGATGGGCCCGGACGACCTGCAACTCCGCGGTTCCCCGCCGATGCAAACCCGCGACGGCCGCCAGGTGCGCACCGGTCCCGGCGTGATGCCCGGGCCCGCCGACACCTTCGTCGCCTACGGCCGCGGCTGGGCGAACGTCAGCAACACCCCGTTCCGCGAGTACAAGCACTGGACCCACGAAGGGGGCATCTCCACCCCGCTGATCGCCCACTGGCCCGCCGGCATCAAGGCGGAGCGCGAGGGCAAGCTGGAGCCCCAGCCGGGCCACCTGATCGACCTGATGGCGACCTGCGTCGACCTCGCGGGCGCCGAATACCCCGCCGAGGTCGACGGCCGCCCGATCAAGCCCCGCGAGGGGGTCAGCCTGCGACCGGCCTTCGACGGCCTGCCCCTGGATCGCCCCTCCCCCATCTTCTGGGAGCACGAGGGCAACCGCGCCGTCCGCGAGGGGGACTGGAAGCTCGTGGCGAAGGAAGGCGGGCCGTGGGAGCTGTATAACATCGCCGCCGATCGCGCCGAGTTGCATGACCTCGCCGCCGAGCACCCCGACCGCGCGAAGACCATGGCCGCCGCCTGGGACGCCTACGCCGCGCGGGCGGACGTCCTGCCGCTGGGCGGCTGGCGCGCGCGGCCGGCCGCAACCGCGGTCGCGGCGAGCGACGGGCGCCGGTTCGAGCTGAACGCCGACGCCGACCTGCGCGGCGCCGACGCGCCGGCGATCGCCGGCCGCCCGATCGCCATCACGGCGAAGATCACCACCCGCGCCCGGAAGCCCGACGGCGTGATCGTCGCCCAGGGGGGGACGGCCGCCGGCTTCACGCTGTTCATCGACGACTCCCGGCCGACGTTCCTGGTCCGTTCCGGCGCGGGCCAGGCCAACGCCGCGCGGGTCGTCGGCCCGGTCCTGGAGCCGGGCGAGCACGTCATCGTCGCGCGGATCGACGCCGCCGGCGCGCTGACGCTGGAGGTCGACGGCGTCGCCTCCGAGCCCACGCCGGGCAAGCTCATCCAGCGCCAGCCCCTCGACGGCCTGCAAGTCGGCCGCGACGCCGCCGGGACGGTGGGGCCCTACGCCTCGCCGAACCGCCTCAAGGCGACGGTCGATTCGGTCGTCGTCGAGGTCGATTGAGCCGGGCGGTCGCTTCCCAGCGGGTCGCGGCCTCTCATAGAATGAGGGTCGCGACGCCCTCCATCTCACCGATTCGAGCGACCGAAACCATGAGAATCCGCCACCTCGCCCCCGCCGTCGCCCTCGGGCTGGCCGTGCTCGCCGCGCCTCCGTCCGCACGCGCCCAGGGGTGGGGCTGGGGCTGGGGGGGCGGCATCGCGATGCCCTGGGTGCCGTCGCCGACGAACACGGTGAACGCCTTCGCCCTTCAGAACGCCGCGCGGGCGGGGGCGCCGCGCTCGAACAACGTCTACGCCCACAACCCCAACTCGTACATGTACAACCTGCGCGACAACGGCCTGGTCCAGCAGCAGAGCGCGCGCGGGCCCGCCGCCGGTAGCCGCGCCGCCGCCTCCCTGGCCAGGCGCTCCGCGGGCGACGCGCCGGCGCCGTCCCCCGGGGCGATCAGGCCCGAGCCCAGGGCCGCCGACGCCCAGCCCGCCAGGACGGCCCCCGCGCCCCTGGCGAGCTTCTTCGACGCCGCCGGCGCGCTGATCTGGCCCGCGGACTCCCCCTATGAGGGCGAGCTGAAGGAGAGGCGCGACACGTCCGACCGGGCCGTCGCCGCCGTCCGCTCCGAGGTCGACGCCCGCGGCGTCGCCCCGATCCCCCTGGCCGCCGAGGCCCGCCAGAAGCTGCTGGACTACGGCCGCCCGGCCCTCCAGGAGATCCGCTCCACCTCCACCCCGCGCGTCTCCGAGACGTTCCACGAATTCCTGCTCGGCCTCTACGACTCCATCGCCGCCGCCACCATCCCCCCGGCGCCGTCGGAGTGACCCGGCGTTGGACTGCGGTCAGCCTGAAAAGCGCGTCCCCTCTCCCGCCGGGAGAGGGTGGCCCGAAGGGCCGGGTGAGGGTCGTCGGACTGTAGAGATAGCGACGGTCAGGAATTGGAGCGACCGCCGGTCCTCCCGCGCCGCGGCGACCCTCACCCGCCGCTGGCGCGGCCGCCCTCTCCCGAGGGGAGAGGGGACGGGATCGGGCTGGGTCCCACCCTGCGGCCGCCTCGCTTCAGCGTCCCAGCAGCTTGGAGACGGTGGGCAGCAGGTTCATCCGGACGAGGTCCAGGCCCACGACCTTGCCATCCTGATCGATGAGTGCGTTGGCGGGGATGTGGTCGACGCCGTAGACGGCGGCGAAGTCGGCCGCCTCGGGGCCGTTCAGCAGGTTCGGCCATCGCAGGTTGTAGTCCAGGGCGAACCGGCGGACGGCGGGCAGGAAGGTCTGAGGGCTGGCCGTGTCGTCCTGCATCGGGTCCAGGTTCACGCCGACGATCTCGAACCCCTGGGCATGAGCGGCGTCGTAAGCCTCCTGGAGCCAGGCGACTTCCGCGGCGCTGGGGAGCGACCAGGTGGCCCAGAAGACCACCAGCACCACCTTACCGCGGTACGCCGACAGGTCGAACGGCCGGCCGTCCAGGTCCTTGCCGACGATCGCCGGCGCGGGCTGGCCGACGAGCTTCAGCCGGCCCAGCCGGGCCGACAGGTACTCGCGGATCTCCGGGGCCTCGGCCTTCTCCAGGACCAGCCGGAACGCCTTCTCGGCCACGTCGTAGCGGCCGGCGTGGACGAGCCGCTGGTAGTACGACTCGGCGACCCCCAGCAGCTCCGGCGTCTGGAGGACGGGCCCGTCGACCGCGTCGCGCTGGGAGGCCAGGAGCCCCTGGAGGTCCCTCAGCGAGCCTTCGAAATCGCCCCGATCGCTCTCGCCGATCAGCTTGACCAGGCTGGCGAGGACGCGGCACGACGCCGAGGGGAGGTTCGCCATCAGCGCGGCGTCCGCGGCGGGCTCGGCTTCGACGAAGAGGTCCGCCGCGACGGCCGACCGGAATAGCTGCTCGTAGACCGCGGCGGCCTCCGCGGGGGGGAGGGTCTCGGCGAGCGCCCGCAGCCGGTTCAGCCGATCGATGTCCAGCGCCTTGAGCTTCTCGGCGTACTCCCGGTCTATGGCGAGGATCGACTCGGCCGTCCCCTTGTCCGGGCGGCTGAGGTTGGCCGCCTCTTGCGCCGCGGGGGCGGTCGGCTGCTGGGCCGTGGCCGAAAGCGTCGGTGCCAGGCCGAGCGCGGCGGCGAGCGTGATGGAGGCGAGTCGGGTCATCCTCGGGGCTCCTGGTCGGTCGGGGTCGATGGGCGAAGGGCGATGGCGGGCGGCGCGACGGACGTGGCGGCGGCCCTCGGCGCCTTCGCCGAGGCGCGCGGCCGGGCGCGACGCGGTGGCTTCGGGTTCGGTCGGTTGATCAGACGCCAGAGCGCCGCGGCGAACAACAACGCCGCGACGATCGCGATGGCCCAGAGCGCGGCCTTCACCAGGCCGGAGAGGGGCGCGGCCGGGGTCTCGCGCAGCACCTCCGCGAAGGGTCGGGACGGCCCCTTGGGGGCCTGCTCCTCGACGAACAGCTCGTGCCCGCGGCGACGGATCGACACCTCTTGCTCGGCCTGGTCGCGCCGCTCTCCGGACATGCCGCCGCTCCCCCCATCCCGAGGCCGAGGCCACCGCCATCGGGGCCCGTCGCCCCTCCAGCCTAGTCCCGCCGCCCCGCCCGCACAAGGGTCCCCCCGCCCCCCGCCCCGCGGACGCTCGGGCGTCCCCGTTTATCCCCCCTCCCCGGCGCAAAGGTCAGCGCGCCAGCGGATAACATCGCCGGGGAGATTTTCCCCATCCGGCGGGCAGGCCCGTCCGAGGCCGAAATCTCGGCCGCCGCGGATAGGCCGCCGCGGCTCGCGGCCCGATGCTCATGCACCCTCGGCAAACGCGGTGCAAGGGAGGCCTACATTGCCCTGTATAAGACCGGGCGACTGATTTACGACCAACATCCCTCCTCGCCTCGTGGGAGAAGGTGGCCGAAGGCCGGACGGGGGGGACCCCCGGGCTATCGGCCGCGCCCCCTCGTCCGCCCCTCCGGCTCCTGCCCCATGGATTGCATTGTGTTTCGGCGGCAGCCCCTGGGACACGCGGGCCGCGCCCACGCCGACCAGAACCGCGAGCCAACGTCAGGCCCGGTCCTTGGCCCATGCGTCGTAAGCCCGCATGATTGAATCTCGCTCAAGATCCGACCCAACTTCATTTAAAAAATCTATCAGCACACCAATTCCTTTATCGAAGGCGTCGACACTCTCACGGCCTCCCGCGTAAATTGATTTCATCGTGTCATGATCCACGCCAGGACAGGACTTGAATATCAACAAGCTGTCCCATGTGAGATTGCCGCCGAATCCGACCGACAACACGAGCCACTCCCGGAGCGCCAGGATCGCTCGCCCATTAGACGCCGTGTCAATGCCGTTTATGTAGTCAACCAGACTGGTGAACTTATTGGACGTAAGATGCATAAACGGCCGTTTTCTTACGCTGTCCAGAGTATCCCTAAGCTCATCCGACGTCATGAAAAATCCCTTCGAGTGGTTGTGCGTAACTCAGATGGAGTTTAAGGCACCTCCTCCCACGACTGCACTTTCCGAGACTTCATGCACTCGGCGAGATCATGCGTCAGTCATCGGGGGCAAGCGGCGCCTCGCTTCCTGGTGGAACCAGGTCTCCACTTCGAGCGGGACGTCATCCCGATATCGCTCGAACTCGAATGAGCCGTCGGCATCCGAGTAGGACGCCCAGAGCGCCAACTCCCGAGGCGGGTTCCGCTCCCACAACTCCAGAAACATCCCGTCGCGATGGACGTCGCTGCCCATGACGGTCTCGTATCGCTCGTCGATTTGCATCGCCCCCTCCGCCGAGCGGTCATTGAGTGGACGGGGGCCGGCCCGACCGGGACGACGGCGGTCGCCACCCGGGAGCGTCCCCCTGGACGCGCCAGCCCCTGACGACATCTTCCCACCCTCTCCCCATCCAATGCCAGCGGCCCGCGTGGCTCGGCGGCCGTCATCTCCTCGCCACGTGATCCGCGTCCCCCGAGAAAAAACCTGATCGCCGCAACCACCGTCCTTAAAAGGAATTACCGCGATCCCGAGGACGCTCGCCGGGCGAAAATAGCCGCCTCGCGTTCCCTGACCGCGTTTTGTGTACATTGTCCAATATGGAGGACTCCGCTTCTCGCGTCCTCGGCGGCTCGATCCGTGCCTACGACCGAGGCGGGAGGAGCCGGGCCGACACACGATTCCGAGAGGCTTGCTAGACCAGATCAGCCGGGCTGGGGATCGAGGGACGAAGCACAGAAAACACCATCGACAACGACGAACGAAGCCAACGTAACATCGACACAGACCACTTGCCATTAAACAACTTGCGTCATCCGACGACGACCACTCCCCTTACGAACGAAGCCAACTCGCGCCGGGCGTCGACCGGCCGTCCGCTCGTCGACCCCGCCATCCCGCCCACCCCGAGGAGCGCCGCATGATCTCGATCCGAATCGCCGCCGCCTGCGTCCTGGTCGGGGTCGCCGCGGCCGAGGAGCCGCCGGCCCCGGGCGCGAGAAAATACACCGTGGTCGCGCCGATGGCCGGGGGGATGACCGCCGCGGCGATCAACGGCAAGGGGGACGTCGTCGGCTTCCACTGGGAGCCCGAGAACGGCGATCCGAACGTGCTGTACGAGGCGCCGTTCCTCGCCCGCGGCGGCGAGATCGTCCGCCTCCCCCTCCTGGAGACGTACACGGCCACGTTCCCGGCCGGGGTGAGCGACGACGACGTCGTGGTCGGCCGCTCCAGCAAGCCCGCGCCGCCGAACGTCGCCGTCTACCTCCGCAACCAGGCGTTCGTCTGGACGGAGAAGGACGGCATCCGCGGCCTGGGCGCGCCCGAGCCCGACGTCGCGTCGTTCGCCAGCGGGATCAGCCGCGACGGCCGTCGGATCTCCGGGTTCGGCGTCGGCGACCGGAGCCAGCGCGCCCTGATCTGGGACCGCGACGGCGACGCCTGGAAGCCCGTCGTCATCCCCGAGGGGGACCGCCTCGGCTCGAACGTCGTGGCCATCAGCCCCGACGGCAAGCGGCTCGCGGCCACGCGCGGGGTCGACCCCACGCTCTGGACCGAGACCGCCCCCGGCGAGTGGAAGTCCGAATCGCTCGACGGTGGGAAGGACCACTTCATCCCCCGCGCCGTCAACGACGCCGGCACGGTCGTCGGCTTCCGCAACGACCACGACGGGACCTACCGGGCGGTCGTCTGGACCCCGGGCCAGGGCGTGACGGTGCTGAGCCCTCCCCCCGGCTTCGTCCACGCGCAGGCCACCGCGATCAACAACGCGGGCGTCGTCGTCGGCCAGGTCGACGGCCCCCACGGCGGCCTCCCCGGCCCTCGCGGCTTCGTTTACGAGGACGGCAAGCTCCGCGTCCTGGACGAAGCGGGCCCGGACTTCACCTGGGCCACCGCCATCAACGACGCCGGCCAGGTCGCGGGCGTCATCGAGATGGAGGAAGAGCACCCCGACGAGCACGAGGAGCGGCCGGCGGCGGCCGACGCCCCGGTCACTCCCCGATGACCTTCACAAGCACCCGCTTGGGCCGACGGCCGTCGAACTCGCCGTAGAAGATCTGCTCCCAGGGGCCGAAGTCGAGCCTGCCGTCGGTGATGGCGACGACGACCTCGCGCCCCATGATTTGCCGCTTCATGTGGGCGTCGGCGTTGTCCTCGCCGGTCCGATTATGTCGGTAGCGCGCGGGGGAGGCGTCGAACGGGGCGAGCCCCTCCAGCCACTGCTTGTAATCCTCGTGCAGCCCGGGTTCGTCGTCGTTGATGAAGACCGACGCCGTGATGTGCATGGCGTTCACCAGCACCAACCCTTCCTTCACGCCGCTCTCGCGGACAAGGGACTCGACGTCGCGGGTGATGTTCACGAACCCCATGCGGGCCGGGACGTTGAACGTGAGGTGGCGAGTCAGCGACTTCATCGACGCCGGCGCTCCGGGGATTCGGGGCGAGTTGAACGTGACCGTGACGAACCGAGGCGAGGACGGGGACGACTTCCATGTCGTCCACCGGCGGGTCCAAATCCATGAGGGCACGCCGATCCCCCTTCCCTGAAGGACGGACTGGCCGCGTTCAGGGACGGAGGGCCGTACTCTGGTACGCTTCGAGAGCGCGGAAGGCCCGGCGTCTCCGCGACGCCCGGCGATCGTCGAGATTCGGCTGTCTGGATCGTAAGGACGACGAGACCCGAGGATGACCATCCCCGACCCCGACGTCAAGGATCCATCGAACGAACGTCGGCGGGCGGCGGGTCCCGCCCCCGGATTGGACGTCCGTGGAGCGTTCGGGGCGAGCGTTTTACGGCCCCATCGACCCCCGGACCGTTCGATGAACCCCGGCGACCGCCCGGGCCGCGGGGAGGTCTCGCGGCGGGTATTTCCACCGCCCCCTTGACCTTCGGCCCGCGTCCGGTATGATTGGTTTCACGTTCGACGCCCCCATCGTCTAGCGGCCTAGGATACTTGGTTCTCAGCCAAGGGACCGGGGTTCGAGTCCCCGTGGGGGTACTTCAAGAGGGAACGACGCTCGTTGGGCGTCGTTCCCTCTTCTCATTTAACCTGCCCCCATCCAAACCCGCCTCCATTGACGGACGGTCATCCCATGGTCGACGGAGACCAGCCGCCCATAGCCGACGGCCTGCCGCACGCGTTGAAGGCCCTGGCGACCCGGCTCGTGGACCTGGCGGCGCGCGACGACGGCCTCCGCGACGACCTGCGCGCGCTGGCGATCGCGGTCCTGACGGCCACGGAGCGTCCCGAGGCGGTCGCCGCGCCCGCCGCTGAGGAGGCCGCCGCGGACGACCGCGAGCCCGAGCCCGCCCCGCCCCCCTCGCCGCGACCTCCGCTCCCGGAGCTGACCCTGGGGCGCGCGCCGGCGCCCGCCCCACCTCCGCCGCCGGCGGAGATCCGGGCCGAGCGCGAGACGGCCGACGACGACCTGCCGGGGATCGAGGCCCGCTGCCGGCTCAAGGCCGAGGGGCTCCGCTGGGCCGCCAGGCGCCGCGGCATGGGCGACGAGGGGGCGGACTACGCCTTCGAGATCGCCCCCCGGGATCGCGACATCCTCGACCGCGCCCGCGCCGCCAATTGCTACCTCTGGATGAACACGCCCGACTTCGCGGTCCCGTCCGACCCCTCGCCGCTGGAGGACGCCGCCGGCTGCTTCGAGGCGGTCGCCGACGCCGTGGGCCTCGTCCGCGGCCTGCTGCCGGACATCGAGCGCGACCGCCGCTTCTTCGAACCGGCCCTGGACCTCCTGGCCGAGGCCCAATCCGCCCTGCGGGTGGCCGTCGAGCGCCTGGGCGTGGCCAAGGATCGCGAGCAATACGCCGCCTACGACTGGCTCCGCGGCATCGCGGCGAGGGAACAGATCTACATCCGTCGGTACATGCGGATCGACGACCCCGCCCCCCCCTCGGGCCACCCCGGCATCCAGGCCCGGATCGAGCGGCTCGACGCCGGCTTCCAGGAGACGCTCCGCCAGGGGAAGGCCCGCAAGTCCCTTCTCAGCAAGGCCCGCTACCACGCCCGACGGGTCGCCGGCGACGCGGGGGACGCCCACGACTGGGCCAAGATCGCCGAGAGCGTCGACGCCCTGATCGCCGGCGGCGAGCCCCCCAGCAGCGTCGAGATCCGCGAGATCCTCCTGCCGATCCTCGAACGCATGCCCGACCTGGGGGAGCCCCCGCGCAACCTGCGGCTGGTCCTCCGCGAGATCGACCGCTACCTCGCCGCCCGCCGCCCCGCCGCCGAGGCCGCCCCCGCCCCCGAGCCCCCGACCCCCGAGGTCGTCGAGGCCGCCCGGCTGCTCCGCGGCAAGTCCGTCGTCCTCATCGGCGGCGCCCGGCGGCCCGAGTCGCACGAGGCGATCGCCCGCGCGTTCGATCTCAAGGAGCTGAACTGGATCGAGACCCGCGAGCACGAGTCGATCGCCCACTTCGAGCACTCCGTCGCCCGCCCGGACGTCGCCCTGGTGATCCTGGCGATCCGCTGGTCCAGCCACTCCTTCGGCGACGTCAAGGAATTCTGCGACCGCCACGGCAAGCCCCTGCTCCGCCTCCCCCGCGGCTACAGCCCCAACCAGGTCGCCCACGAAGTCCTCGGCCAGTGCAGCGAACGCCTCGCACCGTCCTCGGGCTGAGCCGGGCCGCCCCTGGCGAAGGGCCTCGGCGGCGGGATAACATCGGTCCCCTCCCCCGACCCCCTCCCGCCGGAGCCGGAACCATGAAGCTCTCCCCGATGGCCCTGACTTGCATCGCGCTGGCCGCGACGGCCGCGTCCGCCGAGCCGCCGAGGCCGGCCCCCGAGGGCCTGATGTGCGAGCTGCTCGCCCATCCCGAGCGCGTCGAGATCGCCGATCCCCGGCCCGACTTCTCGTGGGTCGTCCGCTCGGCCGATCCCGACGACATCCAGTCGGCCTACCAGATCCGCGTCGCGGCCACGCCCGAGGCCCTCGCGCGCGGCGATGCCCCGCTCTGGGACTCTGGCCGCGTCGCCTCCGATCGCAGCACGGCCGTCGAGTACGCCGGGCCGGCGCTGGAGCCCTGGCGGTCGTACGCCTGGCGGGTCCGGACGTGGGGCCGGGGCGAGTCCCCGAGCGAATGGTCGGCCCCGCGGGTCTTCCGCGCCGGCGCCCTGGACGGCCACGCCACGCCGCGTTATCGGCTCGCCCAGGCCGAGGTCGCGCCGGCCTCGATCGGGGCGGCCGCCGACGGCGGCGCCTTCCTCGATTTCGGGCGGGCCGCCTTCGCCGGCCTCCGGCTCTCGCTCGAAGGGCCCGAGAGCGGCGGGGACGTCGTCGTCCACCTGGGCGAGGCGCTCGAGGCCCCCGGGAAAATCCTCCGCAAGCCCCCCGGCTCGGTCCGATATCACCGGGCCGTGGTCTCGCTCCTGCCGGGCCGGCACGACTACAACGTCCCCCTCCCCGATCGCGACACCCGGATGATGCCCGCGGAGGTCGGCGCGGTCATGCCTTTCCGGTACGTCGAGATCGAGGGGGCCACGGCCCCGATCGGCCCCGACGCCGCCCGGCAAGTCGTCGCCTTCTACCCGTTCGACGACCAGGCCGCGCGGTTCGCGTCGTCCGACCCGAAGCTCGACGCCGTGTGGGAGATGTGCAAGTACTCGATGAAGGCCACGAGCTTCTGCGGGCTGTTCGTCGACGGCGACCGCGAGCGGCTCCCCTACGAGGCCGACGCTTACATCAACCAACTCGGCTGGTACGCCTGCGACCGCGAGTTCACCCTGCCGCGGCTCACCCACGAATACCTGATGGACAACCCGACCTGGCCGCCGGAGTGGAAGCACCACTCCGTCCTGATGGCCTGGTGCGACTACCTCTACACCGGCGACGCCGACTCCCTCTCCGCCTGCTATGACCGCCTCAAGTCCGAAAAGCTCCTGGCCCATCGCGCCCGCGCCGACGGCCTGCTCGACACAACGGGTCTGCGCGACCTCGTCGACTGGCCCGTTGGCGAGCGCGACGGCTTCGATTTCAAGCCCGTGAACACCGTGTATAACGCCTTCTATCAGAGATCGCTGGCGCTGATGGCGGAGATCGCCGAGGCGCTGGAGAAGGCCGAGGACGCCGCGAGCTTCCGCGCCGAGGCCGCCCGCGTCGCCGCGGCGATCGAGGCGAAGCTGGTTGACGCGGCGACCGGCCTGTACGTCGACGGCGAGGGCTCGGCCCATTCGTCGCTCCACGCCAACATGATGCCCCTGGCATTCGGCCTCGTCCCCGAGGGCAGGCGCGAGCGGGTCGTGGAGTTCGTCAAGTCGCGCGGGATGGCGTGCGGCGTCTACGCCGCGCAGTACCTGATGGACGCCCTGTTCGACGCCGACGAGGCCGACCACGCCTACTCCCTGATGCTCGCCCCGGGCGACCGGAGCTGGCGGCACATGGTCGAGGGCGTCGGCACGACGATCGCCCTCGAGGCCTGGGACCAGAAGTACAAGCCGAACCAGGACTGGAACCACGCCTGGGGCGCGGCGCCGGCGAACCTCATCCCGCGCAAGCTGATGGGGGTGGAGCCGATCGAGCCGGGCTTCCGGACCGTCCGGATCCGGCCCCGGCCCGGCCCGCTGGAATCCGCCTCGCTCGACCTGCCGACGATCCGCGGGACCATCCGCGTCGACTTCCGGGCGTCGCCCGAAACGTTCGCGATGGGCGTGGAGATCCCGGCCAACGTCCGGGCCCAGGTCCACGTCCCGGCCGGCGCCCGCGGCGACGACGTCGTCCAGGTCGACGGTGCCCCCCGGGCCACCCGCCGCGAGGGGGACGCCCTGGTCGTCGAGCCGATCGGCTCCGGGACGCATCGAATCGTCCGCGAGCTGCGCTGACCGCCGCGCCCGCGGCGGCGACGTGTTGCCTAACGGATCGGGTCGCCCCAAAATGGGCCGTCCCGATCCCAATCCTCCCCCCCGCGGGGCGCCTACCATGAACCTGACGACCACCCTGCGCGGCGAGTGCTTCCGGTTCGGCTCGCTGGCCGAGGTTTTGGCGAAGGCCAACGAGGAGAAGTCGGGCGACCAGCTCGCCGGGATCGCCGCGAGGACCGAGCGCGAGCGCGTCGCGGCCAAGATCGTGCTCGCGGGGCTGACGCTGGGCGAGGTGGTCGACAACCCGGTGATCGATCCCGACGCCGACGAGGTCAGCCGGCTGACCCTCGACCGGCTGGACGCCGACGCCTTCGCCCCCTTCCGCGGCATGACGCTGGGCGAGTTCCGCGAGTGGCTCCTCGACGACGCCACCACGCCCGAGGCCATCGCCGCGGCGCGGGGCGCGATCACCCCGGAGGTCGCCGCGGGGGTCGCCAAGCTGATGGGCAACAAGGATCTGGCCGTCGCCGCGGCCCGGATCCGCGTCGTCACCCGATGCCGCAACACGATGGGGGAGGCCGGCGTCCTGGGCATCCGCGTCCAGCCCAACCACCCGAGCGACGACCTGGGGGGCATCCTCCTCTCCGCCGTCGACGGCCTGGCCCACGGCTGCGGCGACGCCCTCATCGGCGTCAATCCGGCCACCGAGTCCGTCGACGCCGTCGCCGGCATCCTCCGCGCCCTGGGGAGGCTCATCGACGCCCTCGGCATCCCGACGCAGGCGTGCTGCCTGGCCCACGTCACGACCCAACTGGCCTGCATCGACCGCGGCGCCCCGGTCGACCTGCTGTTCCAGTCGGTCGCCGGCACGCAGGCCGCCAACCGCGGCTTCGGGATCGACCTCGCCCTGCTCCGGGAGGGCCGCGAGCGCGTGCTGGAGCACCACGCCGCGCGCGACGTCGCCTGGGTCGGCGAGCAGGCCATGTACTTCGAGACCGGCCAGGGGAGCGCGCTCTCGGCCGGGGCGCACCACGGCGTCGACCAGCTCACGCTGGAGGCCCGCGCCCAGGCCGTCGCGAGGGCGTTCGACCCGTTCCTGGTCAACAGCGTCGTCGGCTTCATCGGGCCGGAGTACCTGTTCGACGAGCGCCAGATCGTCCGCGCCGGGCTGGAGGACCACTTCGTCGGCAAGCTGCAAGGGCTGCCGATGGGGGTCGACGTCTGCTACACGAACCACGCCGCGGCCGACCAGAATTCGGCCGACAACCTGCTGCTCCTGCTGACGGCGGCCGGCTGCAACTTCTTCATGGGAGTCCCCTGCTCCGACGACGTCATGCTCAACTATCAGTCGACCAGCCACCACGACGCCATGGCCGTCCGCGACCTCTTCCGCCTCCGCCCCGCCCCCGAGTTCGAAGCCTGGCTCGTCGGCCGAGGGCTGGGCCGGGGGGCCTCGCCCATCGACCAAGACCGGGCCCGAAACTCGACGCTCGGGGCCCTCGAATCGGTCCTCTCGGAGGCCGGGACGCGATCATGAACGATCAGCTCCCCGATCGCGACGGCCCCGATCCGGCGTTCCTCGCCCGCGTCCGCGCCCAGACTCCGGCGCGGCTGCTGACCGGCCGCGCCGGCGGCTCCTACCGCACGTCCACCTGGCTGGAGCTTCGCGCCGACCACGCCGCGGCGCGCGACGCCGTCCGCGACGCGATCGACCTCGACCGCGACCTCGGCCGCGCCTTCCTCGACCGCTGGGACGTCTTCGAAGTCGCCACCCTCGCCGGATCGAAGGATGAATACCTCCTCCGCCCCGACCTGGGACGATCGCTGGCCGCCGAGGCCCGGGAAGCCCTCGCCGCGCGTCGGATGAAGGGGGTCGACGCGCAGCTCGTGTTGGGAGACGGCCTCTCCGCCGCGGCGCTGGTCGCGCAGGCACCGAAGCTGGTCCCCGCGCTGGCCGACGAACTGGCCGCGAACGGCCTGGGCGTGGGCCTCCCGTTCTTCGTCCGCAACTGCCGCGTCGGCGTGATGAACGACGTGGGCGACGTCCTCGCCCCGGCGGTCGTGATCCTGCTCATCGGCGAGCGCCCCGGCCTCGCCACCGCCGAAAGCCTCTCGGTTTACCTCGCCTATCGGCCGAAGCCCGGCGACGACGACTCCCGCCGCAACCTCATCTCCAACATCCACGCCCGAGGCGTCCCGATCGACCAGGCCGCCGCCCGCGTCGTCCACCTCGCCCGCCGGATGATCGCCGACCAAACTAGCGGCGTCGCCATCAAGGAGACGTGGACCCCCGCGCTGGCCGCGTCAAAATGTCTCGGGGAAGATCACCAACGCGCGCCAGGCCAGGGCCCCTGATCAAGCCGACCGGCCGCTCGGCCGGGCCGTTGTCAGCGAAACCGAGGATGGCCCGGCCGAAACCTCGGCGGGCCGAGGACGCCCACGAGGCCCCGGATCGACCGATGGACGCCTGGAAGAAGCTCCGGTCCCTGTTCGACACGGACGACGGCTCCCTCCCCGAAATCCGCCTCGCCGGGCTGAGCCGCGACGGGGTGGCGCGCGTCTTCGACCTCATTCGGTCTCGAGCCACGCTGGATTCCGACGCGGTTTTCTGGCACCGCGCCCTCGACCGGGAGGAGTTGCTCGGCGCCCATCGCGACCCGGCCGGCATGGTGGCTTCGGGCGAGGCGGAGCCGTTCCACTTCGTGGCCTCCGGGATCTCGGCCGGAGGGACGATCCTGCCCGATCTGGGCGTGTTCGTCTTCTCGGACGAGGTCGCCCTCGACTACCGAATGGGTCCCGAGTGGGGCGAGGCGGAGCTTGGGGCCCTGTTCGAACTCCTCCGGATCCTGACGGCCGCCGCCCCGGAAGCCCGCGTCGAACTGGACGATCATGGATTGCCCGAGGTGGAGCGACTTTTCCTGGACGAGTGGGCGGCCTATTGTCGGGCCGCGACCCATTCCTCGCCGGATAACGACCCGAGGTGAACGGGCACGCGGGCGACGCCCCGCCTCAAGGAAGCGACCCCTTGCAGCACCTATGGGTCATCTCGCGTCGACATCGGGGACATCTGGAACGATGAGATCGAATCAACGGCACACGAGCATTTCTCCCCAAGCCGCCTCGCGCCGGTCCAGTTCCGCGAGGCACCCCTCGGGGCTCCTCCCGCGCGCGAAGACGGTCAGGATCGGCTCGCCCGGCTCGATGACGGTGCCGGGGCGCGGCACGTCGGCGAAGGGGGGCTCGCGGAAATGCCCGGCGAACGGCGGCGGGGCGATCGCCGGGAACGTCAGACGACTTCGCGCGTACAGGATTTGCTTGCCGACGCAATCGCCGCCGACGTCCGCCTCCTCCCCGATCTCGCGATCGAGGCACGCGCGGATATGATCTCGCATGAGCGATCGTCCCGACGCGTATTCGAACAACTCGGAGGACGCCGTGTAGCGCGGGTTGACCTCCAGCACCCACGGACGACCGTCGGCCAGGACGAAGTCGACGCCGAACAGGCCGACCGGCTCGAAGCGGCGGGCGAGGGTCGCCCCGATCCGCCTCAATTCGTCTTCCGCCGACGCCGCGACGGGCCATGGCGCGACCCCGCCGCGATACAGGAACGTCGCGCCGGGGACGCCCGGGAACTGCCGGGCCACGCCGACCAGCCGGGAACGGCCGTCGGCGGCGACGAACAGGGCGGAGAACGTCGGCCCGTCGATGAACTCCTGGAAGTGGGTCGGCGGGACTTCTCCGGGGGCGTCGGCCCATCGCGCGCCGAGGCCGCCGGCCGTCGCGGTCGACTTGGCGAGCCATCGGCCGGCGGCCGGGGCGGTCGCGGCGAGGCGGGGGGTCGCCAGGCCCTCGGCGCGCAGGGCCTCGGCGATAGCCCAGGGGTCGCGGATGCGTCGCAGGACGTCGGCACTGCTACCGAGCAGCGGGGCGACGCGCGAAAGCCGCTCGACGAGGTCGGGGCGAGCCTCCATCGAGCCGGTGTAGAGCCAGGCATCGCATGGGGAGGCGGCGGCCAGCCGCTCCAGGCCGTCGGCGTCGCGATCGGGGTCGAAGCGATCGACGGGGGCGAGCGCGACGAGGTCGGCGTCGGCGAACAGGTCCAGGCAGCGCGGGGAGAGCCCTGCGCGGGCGGCCGAGGAGGCCGCGGCCCGCGTGCTGGCGCCGACGATCAGGACGGTCGCGACGGGGGGGGTGGGGGTCATGGGCGCGGGCGCAAGCGCAAGCGGCCCCGCGCCGAGGTTCTCGGGGCGGGGCCGCGGGATGGCGACTTCACTTCGGGTCAGTCGTCGGCCTTGGTGAGCTTCTCGGTCGGGGTCAGGACGAGCTTGCCGTCCTTCTCCTCGCAGGTGCCGACGACCTTCACCTTGACCGGCTTGTCCTTCTTGGCGGTGCAGATGCCCAGGCCGCTGTGGGCGTCCTTGAAGAACTCGTTCTTCTTGAGGTAGTAGGTCTTCTTCTCGCCGTCCTTCTCGACCATGACGACGTTCTCGCAGGCCTCGGTCTCCTGGAGGGCGCACTTGCCGCAGACGGCGTCGCCCTTGATCGTGACCTTCTTGCCGTCGTCGGCCCGGGAGACGCCCAGGGCCAGGGTGAGCGCGCCGCAGACCGCCAGGGCCAGGAGCTTGTGCATCATTCTCTCCATCGTTGGGGTTGTCGCAGCGGGCCCGGGGCTCGCGCCCTCCCGCTCGATGGGTATTCAAACACCTCGCGCGCCGCGAAACAACGATTTTCCGCCCGGACGCCACATTCTTCCGGGGGGTTGCCCGCCGCGAGGGGGCCGTCTATCATGCGGGTCTCGATCGCGCCGGCCCTCCGCGGCGCGCTTCCGCGCGAACGAAACGAATCGAACCAGGGAATCAGGGAGAACCACCCGATGGCCGGCGAAATCCTCATGAATATCGGCGAGGCCCTCGTGGGCGAAGGCAACGAGATCGCCCACATCGACCTGCTGATCGGCAAGAAGGACGGGCCGGTGGGCGTCGCCTTCGCCAACGCGCTGGCCAACCAGTCGCACGGCCACACGAACCTGCTGGCCGTCCTCACCCCCAACCTGATCTGCAAGCCGGCCACGGTGATGGTCACCAAGGTCACGATCAAGGGGATGAAGCAGGCCGTGCAGATGTTCGGCCCGGCGCAGGCCGCGGTCGCCAAGGCCGTCGCCGACAGCGTCGCCGACGGGGTCATCCCCGCCGACGCGGCCGATGACCTGGTCATCGTCTGCGGCGTCTTCATCCACCCCGAGGCCGAGGACGACGCCAAGATCCTCAAGTTCAACTACGAGGCCACCAAGCTCGCCATCGCCAGCGCGATGAAGAGCGAGCCCAAGATCGCCGACATCACCGCCAAGAAGGACTCGGTCAAGCACCCCTTCGCCGGCTGATCGGGCCGGATCGACGGCAACCCACAACCTCCCCTCGCCCCTCCCATCGCGGAGGCGGCGGGGGAGAGGCGCGTCCCCCCCGATTCCCCCGCGCCGAGGTCGTCATGTCATGGCCGATGACAAGGCAACGATCCTGATCCAGCTGGACGTCGACCCCCAGCCCAGCGTGTTCGACGCGGTGGTGGCCGTCGACGCCGGGGTGGCCCACCTGTTCCGCCACGGCGGCGTCTCGCCCCAGGACGTCCGGGATCTCGTCCACGGCGCCCTCTTCACGCGCGGGCCTTCCGACCTCCACCGCACGGCGCTCTTCATCGGCGGCTCGGACGTGGCGAAGGCCGAGGAGCTGCTGCAAAAGGTGAAGTCGACCTTCTTCGGCCCCTTCCGCGTCTCCGCCCTCATCGACCCCAACGGGTCCAACACAACGGCCGCCGCGGCCGTGCTGGCGGCCTCCTCCAGCCTGGGCGGCTCGCTCGCCGGCGTGAAGGCGGCCGTGCTGGCGGCGACCGGCCCCGTCGGCCAGCGCGTGGCGCGGCTGCTCGGACGCCAGGGCGCGACCGTCGCCGTCGGCTCGCGCGACCTGGAACGCGCCGGCAAGCTGGCGGAGGGCCTCCGCGCGACCACCGGCGCGACCTACGAGCCCTTCAGCAACGCCGACCCGGACACCGCCCGCGCCGCGATGGCGGGCGCGTCCCTGATCGTCTCCGCGGGGGCCGGCGGCGTCCAGCTCTTGCCGGCCGCGTCCTGGCGGGGGCTCAAGGATCTCCGCGCCCTCGTCGACCTGAACGCCGTCCCCCCGCTGGGCGTCGAGGGGATCGAGGCCGGCGACAGGGGCGTCGACCGCGACGGCGTGAAGGCCTGGGGCGCCCTCGGCGTCGGCGGCCTCAAGATGAAGATCCACAGGCGCGCCGTCCAGGCCCTCTTCGAAGCCAACGACCGCGTCCTCGACGCCGAGGAAGTCCTCGAAATCGGCCGCGACCTCGTCGGCTGAGACTTCGGGGTTTTTATTTTCGGATTCCTGAAATCTCGCCCCCGCGACGCGGATCATTCCGGGAGAAGGGGCCGTGCGTCCCCGCCCCGGCTCCTTGACAATCCGCATGTTCGCGACGCGGAGCGGCCGGAGCGGGCCGCAAGGCTCCGTCGAAAGAATCGGGGTTCGAGCGAGCGTATCTCCCCTTCTCCCCTCGTGGGAGAAGGTGCCCCGTAGGGGCGGATGAGGGGGCGCGAGCGAAGGCCGGCGGGGGTCCCCTCATCCGGCCTTCGGCCACCTTCTCCCACCAGGGGAGAAGGGATGCTTATCCCGACCTTCCTTCTCGCTCTTTGGACGAGCAACCGATCATCAGCCCTCCGTCTGCTCTCCCTGGAGAAGGCGACGACGGCCGCGTTCGACCACATCGATTTCGACGAACGAAGCCAACTTCGGGCGACGAAACCCGCGACGTAAAACGATGCGTCGCGGCCCCTTATAACGCCAACCTCGTGTCAAGCCGCGAAACCGCGGCTGACGAACGAAGCCAGATCGAAGCCGTCAGATGAGCTGGTGGATCGGCTCGGCGCCCTCGACGCCGACGAGCTTCTGGTCGAGGCCGCCGTGGAAGTAGGAGAGGGCGTCGGGGTCGAAGCCGAGGCGGTCGAGGATCGTGGCGTGGAGGTTCTTGACGTGGAAGCGGTCGTCGACGGCGCGGGCGCCGATCTCGTCGGTCGTGCCGACGCTCACGCCCCCCTTGATGCCGCCGCCGGCCATCCAGACCGTGAAGCCGTAGGAGTTGTGGTCGCGGCCGGTCCCCTCGGCGTACTCGGCCGTCGGCTGGCGGCCGAACTCGCCGCCCCAGACCACCAGGGTCTCGTCCAGCAGCCCCCGGCGCTTCAGGTCCTTCAGCAGCCCGGCGATCGGCAGGTCGGTCCGGCCGGCGTGCTTGGTGTGGTTGGAGACGATGTCGCCGTGGGCGTCCCAGTTGTCGTCGTTGTGGGCGCCGCCGGAGTACACCTGGATGAACCGCACCCCGCGCTCCACCAGACGGCGGGCCAGCAGGCACTTGCGGCCGAAGTCGGCCGTCTCGGCCCGGTCGATCCCATACAGCGACAGCGTCTCGGCCGACTCCTGCCCGTAGTCGACGGCCTCCGGGGCGTGCCGCTGCATCCGGAAGGCCAGCTCATAGCTGGCGATCCGCGCGGCCAGCTCGGAGTTCTCGGCGCGGGTCGCGCGGTGCTCCTCGTTCTTCTCGCGCAGGCGGTCGAGCAGCCGGCGCTGGAGCGGTCGGTCGACCCCCTTCGGCGGGGCGAGGTCGTGGATCGGCACGCCGTCGGCCCGGATGACGGTCCCCTGGTAGACGGCCGGCATGTAGCCGCTGGACCAGTTCTTGGGCCCGCTGATCGGCCCGCCGGTCTGGTCGAGCATGACCACGAATCCCGGCAGGTCCTGGTTCTCGCTCCCCAGGCCGTAGGTGACCCACGAGCCCAGGCAGGGATGGCCGCTGAGGATCCGGCCCGAGTTCATCATCAGCATGGCCGAGCCGTGAATGGGCGAATCGGCGTACATGGAGTGGACGAAGGCCATGTCGTCGACGCAGCTCCCCAGGTTCGGGAACAGGTCGGAGACCATCTTGCCGCACTCGCCGTAGGGCCGGAACGCCCACTTGGGGCCGACCACCCGCCCCTCGTTCTTCTTCCCGCCCCGGCCGAAGGTCTTCACCTCGATCGTCTTGCCGTCCAGCGGGTAGAGGTCGGGCTTGTAGTCGAACGTGTCGACGTGGCTCGGCCCGCCGTACATGAACAGGAAGATGACGCTCTTGGCCTTCGCGGGCCTCGGCGACGCCTTGGGGGCGAGCGGGTTGACGAACGGCGTCAGGCCGTCGGCCGCGCGGGCCTGCCTGGCGAGGAAGCCGTCGGCCGACAGCATCCCCGCCAGCGCCGCCGCCGTGAAGCCGCCGCCGGTCTCCCAGAGGAACTCGCGGCGGGTGCGCCCGCAGAATTGATCCTGGTGACTCATGAGGGGCCTCAATCAATATAGAGGAAGGCGTTGGCGTTGAGCGTCAGCAGGGCGTACTGCACGAGCGCGGCCCGCTCCGAGAGCCCGGCCTCCTCGCGGAGCGACCGGAGGAACGCCACGTCCCGCGCCCGCTCGTCGGCGCTCGGCTCGCGGCCGGTGGTCAGGAGGACGGCCAGCCGCGCCTGGGCGGCCAGGTCCCCCGCGCCGGCCTCGGCCTCCAGGCGATCGGCGAAGGTCGCGGCCTGCTCGTTGGAGAACGAGCCGTTCAGCAGGCCGAGCGCCTGCGTGGGCACGGTGGTGGTGTGGCGGACAGGGCAGCTCGCGTCGACGTCGGCCGCGTCGTGGGTCGCCAGGATCGGCAGGGCCAGCGAACGCTTCACGTGGACGTAGACGCTCCGACGCGCCGACTCGTCCGGCGGCGAGACCGTCCACCCCTGCCCCGGCACCGACTGCCCCGCCAGCACCTCGTCCGGGATCGGCGGGCAGACCCAAGGCCCCCCCGCCTTGTCGTTCAGGGCCCCGCTCGCCGCCAGGATGGAATCCCGGACCTCCTCGGCCGTCAGGCGACGCATCGGGAACCGCTGGAACTTCCGGTTCTGCGGGTCGGCCGCGAGCGCCTCGGGCGAGGGCCGCGACGACATCCGATAGGCGCTCGAAAGCATGATCAGGCGATGCATCCGCTTGACCTTCCAGCCCCCGTCCACCAGCTCCGACGCCAGCCAGTCCAGCAGCTCCGGGTGGGTGTTGGGCTCGCCCAGGGTGCCGAAGTCGTTCGGCGAGGGGACCAGGCCCCGGTTGAAGTGGTACTGCCAGAGGCGGTTGGCGAAGACCCTCGCGGTCATCGGGTTGCGGCGGTCGGTCAGCCACTCGGCCAGCGCCCGCCGCTTGCCGCGACCGGCCTCGAACGTCGGCGCCTCCCCGAGCGCGATCGGCACGCCGGGCTCGACCTTCGGCCCCACCAGCGCGGGATTGCCGCGGAGCAGGACGTGGGCCTGGTCGCGCCCCTTCGAGACCGCGGCCATCACCTCCACCCGCTCCGGCCCCACCTTCCGCGTCTCCAGCCCGGTCTGCCGCCCCATGTCGATGAAGAAGGCGAGCAGGCGGTAGTAGTCGGACTGCGGGATCGGGTCCTTCTTGTGGTCGTGGCAGCGGGCGCAGTTGATCGTCATGCCGAGGAAGACCTGGCCGACGTTGGCGACGATGCCGTCGAGCGCCTCATACCGGGCGAGGGGCCTGTCGGCCGGCTCGTCGTCCCAGAGGCCGACGCGGTAGAAGCCGGTGGCGACCTGGGCCTCGACCGAGTCGGGGGCGACCTCGTCGCCGGCGAGTTGCTCGAGGGCGAAGCGGTCGAACGGCTTGTCCCGGTTGAAGGCGTCGACGACGTAGTCGCGATACCGCCAGATGAACGGCTTGGCGGCGTCGCGCTCGAAGCTGTTCGTCTCCGCGTAGCCGACCAGGTCCAGCCAGTGCCGGCCCCAGGCCTCGCCGTAGCGCGGGGAGGCGAGCAGGCGGTCGACCAGGCGCTCGAAGGCGTCGGGAGCCGGGTCGGACTCGAACGCCTCCACCTCGGCCGGCGTCGGGGGGAGGCCGGTCAGGTCGTAGGTGGCGCGACGGATCAGCGTCCGGCGATCGGCCTCGGGCGCGGGGGCCAGGCCGTCGGGCTCCAGCCCGGCGAGGATGAAGGCGTCGATCGGGTTCCGGCCCCATCCGGCGTCCTCCACCGCGGGGACCGCCGGCCGCTCGACCTGGGCGTAGGGCCAGGCCGCCGGCTCCTCCTCGTCGTGGGCATCCGCCCCGGCGACCTCCTCCGAGCCCTCGCCGCCGGGCCACGGCGCGCCGGCGGCGACCCATTCGGCCAGGGCCTGGATCTCGTCGTCCGGCAGCCGCCCCGAGGGGGGCATCTCCAGCCCTTCCTCGTAACGGATCGCCTGGAGCAGCAGGCTCTCGTCGGGCTCGTCGGCGTCGATGGCCGGGCCTAGGTCCCCCCCTTTCGCCAGGGAGTCGCGGCCGGCGACGCTCAGGCCGCCGCGGGTCTTCTCGCCGCCGTGGCACTTCAGGCAGCGCGTCGACAGGATCTCGCGGGCCTTCGCGAAGTCCTCCGCCAGGCCCCGGATCGGGGACGACGCGGCGAGGAACGCCAGACCGAGCGCGAAGAAACGACGGATGAGCATGCGATTCCGCCTCGAAGCCGCTGTGGGGGGGAGGATTTGGGGCGGGTGGGTCCAATGCACGTTAAACAACCGGGGCGGAGTCGGTCAACCCTATCCGGGGGACGTCGGCCGCCCGGCGATGAGGGCGTTGACGCGGGCGACGAGGGCCTCGGGCTCCATCCGCTCGCCCACGGCGAGGGAGTGGAGGGTCAGCTCGTTGGGCACCGAGCGCGCCCGCCCGATGTATCGGACTCCATCGGCGATCAGGGGGTCCTCGATCCAGGGATGCTCGGCCAGCAGGGTCGCGACCCGGGTCATCGGCGTCGCCCGGCCGGTACGGAGCAGCGGGTCCCGCCCCGGCCAGAGGGTCCGGGCGATGTTCGCCACGAACAGACCCAGCGCCGCGACTTCGAAGGCCGCCGAGATCGGCATGACGCGGAAGGCGACCGGCCACGCCATCGTCGCGAGTTCCGCCACGACCCGAAGCGCGTTGCCGACGGCGACGCACGCGAAGATCGGGACGACCAGGCCCGGCCAGGCCAGCAGGTCGTGGCCCAGGATCGGCGCCAACCGCTGTCCGACGCCCAGGATGAGCGTGGTCAGGAAGCCCACCGTCAGCGCGTGCCGCGTCGCCCCCAGGTAGGCCGGCGGAAGCTCGAAGCCGCCGACCGCCGCGGCGATCCGACCGCCCGCCAGCAGCGCCGTCCCGGCCAGCAGCCAGAAGAAGGCGAGCTGGACGTAACGGGCGAGGAAGGCCGGGCCGGTCTCGGGCCGCGGCGCCGATCGGCGGCCGTCGCGGAATCCACGGAGCCCGACCGCCCAGGCCACCGCCCCCCCGGCGATCGCCGTCGCCCCGAGCGCCGCGAACACCACGGGCCACGCGACCGAGGACGCCGCCAGCGCCATCGCGCCGAGGTTGTGCAGGACGAAGGTGGCCTCGATCGCCCCGGCTCGGGGCGACCCCGCGCTCAGGAGCCCCGGCAGGAGCTTCTGGCCGAAGCCATAGACCGAGTTCATCGCGAAGCCGAGGACCGCCAGGTCCACAAGCAGCCGTCGGCCCGATTCCGAGTAGTCCCCCGGCCCCGCCGCCCCGGCGCGAGCCCGCAGCGCGAGGTCGACGACCGCCCAGGCGACCATCCACGCGGCCGACGCCAGGATGAACCGCGCCCACGTGGCCCGCGCCTTGCCCGCGAGCTGCCAGACGATAAGCCCGAGATATCCCAGGGCGGCGACCAGCAGCGCCAGCCCGCTCGCCGTCCCCAGCCGTGGGAGGCGACGAGGGGCGAGCGACCAGACGAACCCGCCGACCACCCCCGCCACCAGCGCCCCCAGTAGCAGCGAGAGGAAGGCTCGCGAGGGGCGCGGGCGCGCGGCCGTCCTGGGGAGGAAGGAGGCCGCGATCCCGACGATGAACAGGGCGAGGAACCCCCAGAGCTGGGCCTCGCCGTGGGCCACGACCCGTGCGGCGGGGGCGGCCGCCAGCGAGCCGCCGCGACCGATCTCGATCAGCAGCAGCAGTCCCCAGCCCGCGCCGAGGGTGAGCGTCACCGCCATCGCGGCGGCCAGGAACGGCCGATGGGCCGGCGCTTCGGCGGGATCGTCGCGGCCGATCTCGACCCCCGCGGCACTGGACAGCTCGGCCAGCAGCGCGTCCAGGGGGACGCCTTGCCGCCGGGCGAAGCGGCCGAGGGGTTCCAGGTGGCCGAACTTCGCGGAGTCACGGTCGGGCTCGCCGTGACGGCGGAAGACGGCGACGCAGGCGGGGTAGTCCGTCGCCACCTGACGGACCATCATCGAGGGGTGGATCGGACCCCGCCTCCCCCCCGGCCGAGGCCCGCCGATCGCCCCGGCCTCGCTCACGCCTGGGGCTTTTTCGAGGGGGGCTCATAGGTCCCCACAGGGGCGCGGAAGGCGACGGCCAGCCGGTTCCAGCCGTTGATGGCGACGATCGCGAACGTCAGGTCGACCAGCTCCTTCTCCTCGAAGTGCTGGCGGGCCTGCTCGTACGCCTCGTCCGGGACGTGGCCGTCGGCCACCAGGGTCACGGCCTCGGTCCACGCGAGCGCGGCGCGCTCGCGGTCGGTGTAGAACGGGGTCTCGCGCCAGGCGTTCAGCCCGTAGAGTCGCTGCTCGGTCTCGCCGTGGGCGCGGGCGTCCTTGGTGTGCATGTCGATGCAGAACGCGCAGCCGTTGATCTGCGACGCCCGCGTCTTGACCAGCTCCAGCAGCGACGACTCCAGGCCGGACTTTCGGGCGTAGCCCTCCAGGCCGAGCATCGCCTTCAGGCCATCGGGCGCGACCTTCCCATACGCGATCCTCTCGTTCATGGCGGACCTCCCGAGACGAAGAAGGGTGGGGCCGACGAAAGCCCCGGCGGGATCCAGACGAGGGGCCGCCGGGGGGGGTTCGCGAAAAGCGGGCGCGATCAGATCAGACGTCGCAGAGGACGACGGCTTCCTTCAGCCCTTCCAGCGGGTCGCGGGTGGGGATGAACTCGTGGCCGACGTAGCCGTCGTAGCCGATGTCGATGAGCGCCTGCATGAGCGGCGGGAAGTAGATCTCCTGCTTGGCGTCCAGCTCGGCCCGTCCGGGGTTGCCGGCGGTGTGGATGTGGCCGATGACGTCCTTGAGCTGGTGGACGCGGCGGATCAGGTCGCCGTCCATGATCTGGACGTGGTAGAAGTCGAACAGGAGCTTCAGGTTGGGCGAGCCGACCTTGCGGATGATGTCGACGCAGTAGTCGACGTGGTTCCCCTGGTAGCCGGGGTGGCCCTTCATCGGGTGGTCGTCGGCGCGGGTGTTGAGCATCTCCAGGCAGAGGGTGACGCCCTTCTCGGCCGCGTAGGGGACGATCTTGTTCAGCCCCTCGACGCAGTTGGCGGCGCCCTGCTCCGCGGAGATCCCCTCGTCATACCCGGTGAAGCAGATGACGTTCTTGTAGCCGTACTCGGCGCACTCGTCGATCGACTTCCGGGTCGCGGCGATGACGCGGTCCCAGTTGGCGGGGTTGTTGAAGCCCTTGGTGAACGGCGGGTCGGGGCTGATGTCGATCTGGGCGATGGCGTTGGTGAGGCCGGCGGCCTTCAGGTGGGGGTACATGGCCGGCGGGGCCAGCTCGACGCTCGCGCAGCCGAGGTCCTTCGTCACCTTGATGAAGGCGTCGTAGTCCTTCCAGTAGGGCTCGTAGCACCAGTGGACGAGCGACTGCTTGATCCGGCCGTTCTTGATGAGGGACATGGTCGAGGCCCTGGTGGTGGACTGGCCCGCGCCCGCGATCCCGAGCGCGGCCGCGCCGGCGGCGGCCCGGAGGACGTCGCGCCGGCTGGCCCCGACGGGACGATCGTCGCGGGGGCTGTCGGGGGTGGTCATGGGGAGGCTCCGATTGGCGGCGCCGCCCGTCGTCCGGGCGGACCGCGCCACGATACGCCAGCCGTCGCCCGTTTGCGAGGCTCGACCGGAAATCGCCCCGGCCACGTCGGGCGGTTGCCCGGCCCCCGCGGCTCCGTTAGAGTAGCCCACGACCGTCCACCAGTCCCGTGCAAGCGGCCCCGACGCGGGCCGACGACCCGAGGGTGAATCGATGCGAGGCGTCTACTTGGTCCTGATCGCGGGGGCGTCGCTGCTCCTCGCGCGGGGCGTCCCCGCGGCGAGGGCCGCCGACCCCGTCGGCGTCATCTTCGACACCGACATCTGCGGCGACGTCGACGACGTCCTGGCGCTGGGGATGATCCACGCGATGGAGTCCCGCGGCGACTGCAGGCTGCTGGCCGTCACCGTCAGCGTCGACAACCCCAGGACCGCCCCGTTCGTCGACATGGTCAACACCTTCTACGGCCGCGGCGCCGTCCCCGTCGGCGGCGTCGGCGAGGGGGGCGTGAAGCTGGAGGGCAAGTACCTGTCGATGGTCGACGCGGTGGACGACGGCAAGTCCCGCTACCCCCACGACCTCAAGGATGCCCCCCCCGCCACCGACGTCCTCCGCAAGGCGCTGGCCTCCCAGCCCGACGGGTCCGTCGCGATCGTGCAGGTCGGCTTCTCGACGAACCTCGCCCGCCTGCTCGACACCCCGGCCGACGCCGTCTCCCCTCTGACCGGCGCCGAGCTGGTCAAGGCGAAGGTGAAGTTCCTCTCGATCATGGCCGGCTCGTTCGAGCCCATCCACGGCAACGCCCGCTACATCGAGTACAACGTCGTCCAGGACATCCCGAGCTGCGCCAAGCTCGTGGCGAACTGGCCGACCGAGATCATCTTCAGCGGCTTCGAGATCGGCATCGCCGCCCCCTATCCGGCGACGAGCATCGAGCGCGACTACAAGTACGTGGCGCATCACCCGCTGGCCGAGGCCTACTACCTTTACGAGCCGCCGCCGCACAACCGGCCGACGTGGGACCTCACCAGCGTCCTGTACGCCGTCCACCCCGATCGCGGCTACTTCGACCTCTCCGAGCCCGGCGACGTGGTGGTCGAGCAGGACGGCTTCACGAAGTACGCGGCGAACCCGGAAGGCCGGAGCCGCTACCTGATCCTCCCGGACGCCGCCCGCACGGCCCGCGTGGTGGAGGCCCTGGTGCAGCTCTCCAGCCAGCCCCCCGACCGTCGCGAAGGAGACCGGCCGTGAGCCGTCGAACCCCGATCGCCGCCCTGGCGCTGCTCCTCCTGGCCGGCTGCGGCGGCGGCGAGTCCGCCCCCGGCGCGGCCCCCGGCTCGGCGTCGTCCCCCGCGCCGGCGACCCCGGGCAAGCCCCGGATCGCGCTGGTGATGAAGTCGCTGGCCAACGAGTTCTTCTCGGTGATGGCCGAGGGGGCGAGGAAGTATCAGTCCGAGCACGCCGACGAGTTCGACCTGCTCGTCAACGGCATCAAGGACGAGCGCGACATCGCCCGCCAGGTCGCCCTGATGGAGGACATGATCGGCCAGAAGGTCGACGCGATCGTGATCGCCCCGGCCGACTCCAAGGCGCTGGTCTCCGTCTGCCGACGGGCGCAAGAGGCCGGGATCGCCGTCGTGAACATCGACAACAAGCTGGACGACGCCGTGCTCGCCGAGCAGGGTGTCAAGATCCCGTTCGTCGGCCCGGACAACCGCGCCGGGGCGAAGTTGGTGGGGGATTACGTCGCCGGCAAGCTCCAGCCGGGCGACCCCGTGGCGATCGTCGAGGGCCTCAAGACCGCGTTCAACGGCCAGCAGCGGCTGCTGGGCTTCCAGGACTCGGCGAAGGCGGCCGACCTGAAGGTGGTGGACTCGCAGAGCGCCCAGTGGGAGATCGCCCAGGCGAACCGCGTGGCCTCGGCCATGCTGAGCGAGCACCCGGAGATCAAGGCGCTGCTGTGCTGCAACGACAGCATGGCGCTGGGGGCGCTCGCCGCGGTGAAGTCGGCCGGGCGATCGGGCCAGGTCCACATCGTCGGCTACGACGGCATCGCCGCCGTGCGCCAGGCGATCCAGGACGGCACCATCCTCGCCACCGTCGACCAGCACGCCGACCAGCTCGCCGTCTTCGGCCTCCAGTACGCCCTGGACCTCGTCGCCAGGAAGGAAACCCCCGCCGACCGCACCACCCCGGTCGACCTGGTGGTGAAGGAGTGAGGAGGGCCGAGTTTCCCCGCCTATCACAACGGGGCGAAGGCTAGTCCTCCCTCCTCCCCTCGTGGGAGAAGGTGCCCCGGAGGGGCGGATGAGGGGGGCGCGACCGGGTGATATCGCCACGCCCCCCTCATCTGGCCTTTGGCCACCTTCTCCCACGTGGGGAGAAGGGACGTTCATCAAACATGCTGACATGTCCCGCATAGGCGCCCCCCGACCTTGACCGCCCCCCTGCTGTCGATCCGAGGGCTGAGCAAGAGCTACGCCGCCCCCGTGCTGCGCGCCGTGGACCTGGACCTGAACCCGGGAGAGGTCCTGGCGCTGATGGGGGCGAACGGGGCGGGGAAGAGCACGTTGGCGCGGATCGTCGCCGGGCTGGGGCCGCCGGACGCGGGGGCGATGACGCTGGAGGGCGCGGCGTACCGGCCGGCTTCCAAGCACGCGGCCGAGGCGCTCGGCGCGCAGATCGTCCAGCAGGAGCTGACGCTCCTGCCGACGCTCACCGTGGCCGAGAACCTGTTCCTCGACCGCCTGCCGACGCGCCTGGGGCTCGTCCGCTTCGGCGAGCTGCGCCGTCTCGCCGTAGAGGCGCTGGCGCGGGTCGGGCTGGGGTCGATCGATCCCGAGACGCCGACGTCGCGGCTGGGCGTCGGGGAGCGGCAACTCGTGGAGATCGCCCGGAGCCTGGCGCGGCCATGCCGGGTGCTGATCCTCGACGAGCCGACCGCCGCGCTCACCTCCCCGCAGGTCGACCGCCTGTTCGCCGAGATCGCCCGATTGAAGTCCGAGGGGGCGGCGATCGTCTACGTCAGCCACCGGCTGGACGAGGTCCGGCGGATCGCCGATCGGATTAGCGTCCTCCGCGACGGCAAGCTCGTGGCGACGCGGCCCGCGGCCGAGATGGATCTGGACGAGGCGGTGCGGCTGATGGTCGGCTCCAACCCCTCGCGCGACGAGGTCCGCCACGCCCGCGCCCCGGGGGACGTGGCGCTGAGCGTCCGCAACCTCTCGCGCGGCGACCGCGTCCGCGACGTGAGCCTGGACGTCCGCGCCGGCGAGGTCGTCGGCGTCTCCGGGCTGGTCGGCTCGGGGCGGACGGAGCTCCTGCGCGCGATCTTCGGGGCCGACGTCGCCGAGTCCGGCGGGGTCTCCGTGGCCGGGGCGCCGCCGCGGCGGTTCCGCTCGCCGCGCGAGGCCGTCCGCGCCGGGCTGGGGATGGTCCCCGAGGACCGCAAGGCCGACGGGCTCCTGCTGCCGCGATCGATCCGCCTCAACGCGACGCTCGGCAGGATGGGGCCGTTCACGGGGCCGCTCGGGTTCCTGAGGGCGAGGAAGGAGCGGGCGGAGGTCGCCGCGATGGGGGAGCGGGTCCAGCTCGCCTACGCCTCGACGGAGCAGCCGGCGGGGCAGCTCAGCGGCGGGAACCAGCAGAAGGTGCTCGTCGGCCGCTGGCTCATGCGCGGCCCGCGCGTCATGCTGTTCGACGAGCCGACGCGCGGCGTGGACGTCGCGGCCAAGTTCGCGGTCTATCGGCTGATCGACGAGATCGCGGCGAACGGCGCCGGCGTGGTCGTCGTCTCCAGCGAGGTCGAGGAACTGATGCTCATATGCGACCGCATCGCGGTGATCTCGGACGGCCGGCTGGTCGAGACCTTCGCGCGCGGCGAGTGGACCGAGGAGAAGCTCCTGGCGGCGGCGTTCCGGGGCTACGCGGGGGCGGCGACGAAGGCGACGGAATCGGGGGCGGGCGGCTGACATGGGCGACGCGAGACGGCCGAGGTTCGACTGGCGGGGCGTGGGCGACGTGCTGGGGATGCTCGTCGTGCTGGCGGCGCTCGCCGTGCTGTTCGGCCGGTTCAGCGACCACTTCTGGTCGTTGCGCACGGTCCAGACGATCGTCAACCAGTCGGCCGACCTGACCGCCGTGGCGGTCGGCATGACGCTGGTGCTGGTGATCGGCGGCATCGACCTCTCCGTCGGCTCGGTGATGGCCCTGTGCGGCGCCGTGCTGGGGATCGCCATCGTCGACTGGGGCCAGCCGTTCCCCGTCGCCCTGCTCCTCTGCCTGGCGGCCGGGGCGGCGTGCGGATTCATCAACGGGTTCGTGACCGTGCACTGGTCGATCCCGTCGTTCATCGTGACGCTGGGCATGCTGGAGTCGGCGCGTGGGGCGACGTACCTGATCACGCGGTCGGAGACGAAGTACGTCGGCGCGCGGGTGGAGTGGCTGTCGCGGCCGATCGAGGGCCTGGGGGCGTCGGCGAGCTTCCTGATCGCGCTGGGGTTGGTGGCCGCCGGTCACGTCCTGCTGACGCGGACGGTGCTGGGCCGGTACATGACGGCGATCGGCACGAACGAGGAGGCGGTTCGGCTCTCGGGCGTGGATCCGCGGCCGACGAAGCTGCTGACGTTCGTCCTCTCCGGCCTGTGCGCGGCGATCGCGGCCGTGTTCCAGGTGTCGCGGGTGTCGTCGGCCGACCCCAACGGCGGCGTCGGCCTGGAGCTGGGGGCGATCGCCGCGGTGGTGATCGGCGGGACGAGCCTGATGGGGGGCCGAGGGTCCGTCCTGCGGAGCTTCCTCGGCGTGCTCATCATCGCCGTGCTGCAGACCGGGCTGGACCACGTCGGCGCCAGCGAGCCCTCCAAGCGGCTCATCAGCGGCGCGGTGATCGTGCTGGCCGTCGTGGCCGACGTCCACCGCGGGAGCTGGGGCGCCTCGGCGCGCAAGCTGGCCGGGAAGGTCAGGCCGGGAAGTCGGACGTCGTGACGGGCAAACAAGTGCTCACGGGCGTATTCGCAGGCTGATGGAACGACCGACGTCTTCCCCCCTCGCGGGGGAGGACAGACCGCGGAGCGGTCAGGAGAGGGGGACGAGGAGCGCGGGCGCCGTCGGGATTCGAAGCCCCGCCCCAGCGGCCGTTGCAAATTCCGGCGGCCGTCTCGCTTGGCTTCCCCCTCATCCGGCCCTGCGGGCCACCTTCCCCCGCGAGGGGGGAAGGACGTCATGAGGATGGATTCGCCGTCTCGGCCGCGCGGATGAAGGTGGGCCCCTCGCGGCGGGTGGCGATGAACACGCCGATCGCCGCCAGCGCGAAGCCCGCGCCGACGCCGCAGGCGCCGGGCCAGCCGAACCGCGGCCAGACCGCCGCGCCGGCCGCCGAGCCGAGCGAGCCCCCCACGAAGAAGGCGACCATGTACACCGTGGTCAGCCGGCTCCGGGCCTCGGGCATCAGGCCGTAGATGCGCGCCTGGTTGGAGATGTGCGTCCCCTGCACCCCCAGGTCCAGCAGCAGCACGCCCGCCACCAGCCCGATCAGCGTCCACCCGAACGCCGCCAGGACCGCGTAGGCCGCCAGGATCACGACCAACCCCAGGCCGATCGTCAGCCGCGGCCCGCGTCGATCCGCCACCGCGCCGGTCAACGGCGCGGCGGCCGCGCCGGCGGCTCCCACCAGGCCGAACAGGCCCGCGACGTCGCTCCCGTAACCGAACGGCGGCGTCGCCAGGTGGAACGCCAGGACCGTCCAGAAGACGCTGAACGAGCCGAACGCCAGCCCCCCGAACAGGGCCGAGGTCCGCAACGTCGGCACGTCGCGGGCCAGGACGAAGACCGATCGCATCAGCGCCCCGTAGGACGTCCCGGCGAGCGTCGGCGACGACCGCGGCAGCGCCCGGGCCATCACGGCCGCCAGCGCCACCATCAGCCCGGACGCCAGCCAGAAGACCCCCCGCCACCCCACGTACACCGCCAGGAACCCGCTGGCCGTCCGCGCCAGCAGGATGCCGATCAGGAGCCCGCTCATCACCGTCCCCACGACCTTCCCGCGCTCGTGGGGCGCGGCGATCGTCGCGGCGAACGGCACGATGATCTGGGGCGTGACGGTCGCCGCCCCCAGCAGCAGGTGCGCCGTCGCCAGCCAGGCGAACCCGGGCGAGACCGCCACCACCGCCAGCGCGAGGGCCGTCGCCAGCATGGTCGCCACGATCAACCCCCGGCGCTCCAGCAGGTCGCCCAGCGGGGCGAGCAGCAGCATCCCCGCCGCGTACCCCACCTGCGCGGCCGTCGCCACGATCCCCATCCTCGCGGCCGACGCGCCGAACTCCGCCCCGATCCGTTCCAGCAGCGGCTGGCTGTAGTAGAGGTTGGCGACCGAGAGGCCGCACCCGATCGCCATGATCCATACCGTCCGTCGCGCGATCATGGGCCGCCTTGCTCAAGAGGGCCCCGCGTCGGGCGGGGCTGAATGTCATGCGTCCATTCTAAATCCCGTCCGGGCGCGTCAAGTCCTGCGGGCTCCGGCGCGAGGCGACACACGACGGCGTCAGCCCCTCCGGACCCGGTGCCAGGTCCAGGCCGACCACGCGATCAGCAGGACCAGCGGCAAGAGGGCCAGGGGGATCCCGACGGATCTCGGGAGCCGCTGGGCGAGCGGGAAGGCGACCGCCCCCAGCAGGCCGACGCCGACCACGCCGGCCAGGAACTCGGCGTCGTGATGGGGGTAAGGAAATCCCACGCCGTCCGTCCTCGAACGATCAGGGGGGACGATCCGCCGACTCGGGTCGCCATCGTACCACGACGGTCGGGCGCCGCGTCGCCGCCCCGGCTCGGGTAAAATCGGCGGACGCCCTCGCGCCTGGTCCGCGAAAGCCGGCCGATTGAGGATCCAAGGCACTCCCCGACCAGGGGCCGACAGGCCCCGCCCCGGAGCCATGCTCAGATGCCATCGCCGCTCCGCTCCCTCGCGTCCCTGGCCGTCGCCGCCCTCGCGACGACCGCCGCCGCCCAGACGGCCCCCGCGCCGATCGTCCATCTGGACCTGGCCGACCAACCCCAGCGTCGGGTGGTCGTCGACCGCGAGCCGGGGCGGTACCTCGGCCACCCGACGACCGTCCTGCTGGAGGACGGGAAGACGATGCTGATCGTCTACCCCAAGGGGCACGGCAAGGGGCCGATCGTCCTGAGACGCAGCGACGACGCCGGCCTCTCCTGGTCGGAGCCGCTGCCGGTCCCGGATAACTGGGCCACCTCGGAGGAGACCCCGACCATCCACCGCGTCGTCGGCCCCTCGGGCGAGAAGCGGCTGATCCTCTTCTCCGGCATGACCCCGATCCGCATGGCCCACAGCGAGGACGACGGCAAGACCTGGACCCCGCTGGCGCCCATCGGGGAGTACGGCGGCATCGTCGCCATGGCCAGCGTCGAGCGCCTGAAGGACGGGTCGTACATGGCCCTGTTCCACGACGACGGCAACGTCACCCGCGGCAAGGCCAGGAACCCCGTCCATTTCCGCGTGCTCAAGACGATCTCGAAGGACGGCGGCCTCACCTGGGGCGCGCCGGCCGTGATCGCCGAGGACCCGACCCTCCACCTCTGCGAGCCCGGCCTCGTCCGCTCGCCCGACGGCAAGCAAATGGCCGTCCTCCTGCGCGAGAACAGCCGGAAGCGGAACTCGCACGTCGTCTTCTCGGACGACGAGGGGGAGACGTGGACGAAGCCGCGGGAGCTTCCCCTGTCGCTGACCGGCGACCGCCACGTGGCGAAGTACGCGCCCGACGGCCGCCTGTTCATCTCGTTCCGAGACACCGCCAAGGACAGCCCCACGCAGGGGGATTGGGTCGCGTGGGTCGGGACGTATGACGACATCGTCAACGGCCGCGACGGCCAGTACAGGGTCCGGCTGATGGACAACCATCACCGCTGGGATTGCGCCTATCCCGGCGTGGAAGCCCTCCCGGACGGCACCATCGTGACGACGACCTACGGCCACTGGGACGAGGGGGAGAGCCCCTACATCGTCTCCGTCCGCCTGAAGCTCGACGAGCTGGACGCCATGGCCGAGGCCCGCTGAACCGAACGGAGGACGCCGATGCGTATCGCGATCGCCGCCGCCCTGCTCGCCTGCGCGAGCCTCCCCGCCCCCGCCCTGGCCGAGCCGCCGACCACCAGGACGGCCGACTGCCGCCGCGCCGTCCAGCCGCCGAAGATCGACGGCAAGCTCGACGACCCGTGCTGGAAGGACGCGAGGCCCATCACCGATTTCGCCGCCCTGTGGGTCGGCGAGTCCCGGCCCGGCACCCGGGCCATGCTCGCCTGGGACGACGAGGCCCTCTACTACGCCGCCGAGATGGACGACGCCGAGCTGCGGTCGGCCGGCCGCCAGCGCAACGACCACCTGTGGGAGGGGGACGTCTTCGAGCTGTTCTTCAAGCCCTCGGACGCCCCGGCCTACTACGAGTTCCAGGCCAACCCCCTGGCCGTGGTGTTCGAGGTCGCCTTCCCGGAGCGCGGCCCGCTGGGACACCCCTTCCGCGAGGAGCCCGAGCTGGGCCACGAGGCGGCCGTCGCCCTGCGCGGGACGCTCGACCGCCCCGGCGACGTCGACGAGGGCTGGGCCGTCGAGGGCCGAATCCCCTGGACCGCCTTCGCCCCCACCGGCGGCCGCCCCAAGCCCGGCGACACCTGGCGCTTCGCCCTCTGCCGCTTCGATCACGGCCCCGAGGGGACCAGGCCCGTCCTCATGAGCAGCGCCCCGCTCACGAAGCCCAACTTCCACCGATATGAGGACTACGGCGCGCTCCGCTTCGACGGCGGCCCAGGAGCGGCCCGCTGACGCCGCGCCGGGGGCGGGAGGGCCCTTCGTCCGTCGGTCGACGTCGGGATCGAGGGTCGCCCCCCGCCCTTTCGCCATGGACGGCCGATCGGGAATTCCTTACGATCTTGGTTTGTTTCCACGACGGGGGCGGCTCGGGGCGAGCGAAGGGAAGGTTCCGCGGATGGGCGAGAAGGGTACGAAGAAGGCGGTCGAGTCGGGTTTCGCGACGTTGGGGCTCGACCCGCGGCTCCTGGAGGCCCTGACGGCCCTGGGCTACGAGGAGCCTTCGCCCATCCAGCGCGAGGCGATCCCGATGCTCATGACGGGCGAGGATCTGGTGGGCCAGGCGGCCACCGGGACCGGCAAGACCGCCGCGTTCGCCCTCCCGCTGCTCCACCGGCTGTCGCTGGAAGACAAGAAGCGGCCCCGCCCCTACGCGCTGGTCCTGGTGCCGACGCGCGAGCTGGCCATGCAGGTGGCCGAGGCCGTCCACAAGTACGGCAAGCCGATCGGCGCCACCGTCCTGCCCGTCTACGGCGGCCAGGCCTACGGCCCCCAGATCCGGGCCCTGGAGCGCGGAGTCGACGTCGTCATCGCCACCCCCGGCCGGGCCCTCGACCTCATCAAGCGCAAGACGCTGCGGCTGGAGTCGGTGCGGATCGTCGTGCTGGACGAGGCCGACGAGATGCTGGACATGGGCTTCGCCGAGGACATCGAGGCGATCCTGTCCGACACCCCGGCGGAGCGCCAGACCGTCCTGTTCTCGGCCACGCTCCCCCCGCGGATCGCGGCGATCTCGCGCAAGCACCTGAAGGATCCCAAGAAGGTCCAGATCAAGCCGGAGCCGTCGGCCGCCGGGACCGTGCCGCTGGTCAAGCAGACCGCGTACATCGTCCCCCGCAACCACAAGCTGGCGACCCTGGGCCGGGTGCTCGACATCGAGAACCCATCGTCGGCCATCATCTTCTGCCGCCGCCGCAACGACGTCGACGAGCTGGTGGAGACGCTCGGCGCCCGCGGCTGCCGGGTCGAGGGCCTGCACGGCGGGATGACCCAGGAGCAGCGCAACCGGGTCATGAAGAAGTTCCGGGGCGAGACGACCGACCTGCTCGTCGCCACCGACGTCGCGGCGCGCGGGCTGGACATCCAGCACCTGTCGCACGTCATCAACTTCGACGTGCCGGTCGAGGCCGAGTCGTACGTCCACCGCATCGGCCGCGTCGGCCGCGCCGGCCGCGAGGGGGTGGCGATCACCCTGGCCGAGCCCCGCGAGCATCGCCAGCTCCGGATGATCGAGCACGCCACCGGCCGGAAGATCGTCATCGAGAAGATCCCGACCGTGGCCGACCTGCGGGCCCGCCGGCTGGAGCTGACCCGCGCCTCGATCCGCGAGGCGGTCGTCGACGGCGACCTGGAGCACTACCGCGTGATCGTCGAGTCGCTGGCCGGCGAGTTCGACGTGATGGACGTGGCGATGGCCGCCGCCAAGCTCCTGCACCAGTCGATCGGCTCGGACGACGGCGGCGAGGAGGAGATCCCGGACGTCGAGCCCTACCGCGACCGCCCGTTCCGCGACTCCCGCAACGGCAGGCCCGGCCCCGGCCCGCGCGGCGGCCACCCCCGCGAGCGACGCCCGCGCGACGGCGGCGAACGCGGCGCGAACATGACGCGGCTGTACGTCGGAGCCGGCCGCGCCGCCGGGGTGCGCCCGCAGGACTTGGTGGGCGCGATCACCGGCGAGGCCGGCCTCACCGGCCGCCAGGTCGGCGACATCGACATCTCCGACCGCTTCTCGCTCGTCGAGGTCCCCAGCGACCTGGCCGACGTCGTCATCGACGCCCTCCGCGGCAGCCGCATCAAGGGCCGCGCCGTCACCGTCCGCCGCGAGCGCGGCGAGGATTGACGGCGGGTCCCCCCGCCCTCAATCGACGTTGATGATCGAGCCGGCGGCGGAGGCGACGACGCGGTACAACTGGCCGTCCGCCGTCATCTCGACCTCGTAGGTCGTCCTCGAGCGACGACCTCGGGTCGTGACGACCTTCTCCACCGACTCGATGGCGAGAGGAGCGGGGAAGCCCTCGTCGAGCGCGGCGGCGACCGACTCCGGCAGGTCCTCGGGCCGGACTTCCGCCCGCTCCTCGCGGATCGTCCCGTCGGCCGCGACCTCCAGGCGGACCCGGCCCTCCGCCTCGCGGATCTCGATTTGATACGCCGGCTTCGCCCGATGCCGGGCCTTCTTGACCTCGCGGATCTCGGCGTCCGGGTGGGTCGTCGTCACGACCTCGCGCACCGCGCCCGGGGCGTCGCCCCACTCCACGGCGAAGGCCGGCCCCCCCGCCGCCAGCATCGCGACCAGAAAATGCAGGGCCATGGTCGGCATGGCTCCCCTCCCTCGATATCGATCGGGCCGGGGAAGCGGACGGTCGCCCGCCGCAATGCTCGTCGCCCCGGTCCCATGCCCTATTTTGCGGGCCGAACCTTAAGGGGCCGTGAGACGACGATGAATTCATTTTAATGATCTCGCCGGGGGTACCGAGGCGGCCCCCTCGCGGGCCGCGCGGGAATCCGGCCCGCCCGTGGCGACGGCGGGTCGGCGCGGCTAAATTCGGGGGATCGCGCCCGCGCGACGGACGAGCAGGCTGCCGTCGGGATCGTCGCGGGCGCCCCGCCTGGAGGCTCGACGATGTCCCGTGGAAGCCGACGTGGATTCCTGACCCGCTCGCTGCTGGCCGCCGCCGCCGTCCCCGCCGTGACGCGAACGCCCGCCGCGCTCGCGATCCCGCCCATCCACCGCCCGCGCCCCGGCCGCATGAAGCTGAGCGTCGCGGCGTACTCCTACCGCCAGATGTTGACGGCCAAGCCGCCTCGGATGGACATGTTCGGGTTCGTCGACCTGGCGGCCGACCTGGGCTTCGACGCCGTGGAGCCGACCTCGTACTACTTCCCGGCCGAGGCCGACGACGCCTACTTCGCCCGCTGGAAGCGCCATGCGTTCCTCCAGGGGATGGACGTCTCCGGCACCGCGATCGGCAACAACTTCTGCCTCCCCGCCGGGCCGAAGCGCGACGAGCAGATCGCCCTGACGAAGAAGTGGATCGACATCGCCGCGTCCATCGGCGCGCCGGTGATCCGCACCTTCGCCGGCAACGTCCCCAAGGACGCCACCGAGGACGCCGCGCTCGGCTGGGTCGTCGAGTGCTACAACGAGGTGCTCCCCCACGCCGAGGCCAGGGGGGTCGTGCTGGCCGTGGAGAACCACGGCGGCATCACCGCCACGCCGGAGCAGCTCCTCCGCATCGTCGAGGCGATCGACCACAAGAACTTCGGCGTCAACCTCGACACGGCCAACTTCCGCACCGAGGACCCCTACGCCTCCCTGGCGATGCTGGCCCCCTACGCAGTGAACGTCCAGGTGAAGACCGAGATCCACCCCCAGGGCCGCCCCACCGAGGAGGCCGACCTCGCCCGCCTCGTCGACATCCTCCGCGGGGCCCTCTACTCCGGCTACGTCGTCATCGAGTACGAGGCCAAGGAAGACGTCATCTCCGCGATGCCGCGCTACGCCCGGAAGCTCCGCCAGCTGCTCTGAGCCGGGCCACGATGAAGAGGGCCCTCGGCCCGGATTCGTCCCCTCTCCCGCCGGGGGAGGGTAGCCGCGCCAGCGGCGGGCGAGGGTCGGCGGAGTTCGGAATATCCGTCGGGCTCGGAAGTCCTGAACCGCCGCTATTTCCAGGAGTCCGACGACCCTCGCCCGGTCCCGAGGGCCGCCCTCTCCCGGGGGGAGAGGGGGCGCGCGACCGAAGGCCGGCGGGGTCCCCCCCTCATCCGGCCTTCGGCCACCTTCTCCCACGAGGGGAGAAGGGATGCCTGGCTTTAGCCTCTCGCGTCGCGTCGTGGAAATCCTCGAATCAAAGCGACTTCAAGTAGGCCACCAGATCCGCGATCTCCGCCTCGCCGAGCCCCTCGCCGCCGACCATCTCGGGGGCGTGGGGGCCGGCGAGCATCTCGCGGAGGGTGGCGGCGCGGGCGTCGTGGAGGTAGGGGTACTTGTCGTGGACGCCCCGCAGCGAGGGGGGGTTGTAGCCCTCGTAGGCGTCGTCGGGCTCTTCCAGGCCGACGAGGTGGATCTTACCGTCGGTGAACTCGGGGCCCTTGTGGCAGGTGGCGCAGGCCGCCTGGGCGGAGCGGAAGACGGCCCGGCCGCGCTCGGCCTCGGGCGAGAGCGAGCCGTCGGGCCGGCGGTACGGGTTGCGGGGAAAGTCCAGGGTGTCCATGAACGCCACGAGGGCGCGGGTCTCCTCGTCGGTCGGCTTGGGGCCCTGCATGCTCGTGGTGAACGAGACCACCACGGCCTGCTCCAGGCTCTCCTGCCAGCCGTGCCAGGTCCAGGGGGCGGTCTGGGTCACGCGCCGGAGCGTCGGGGTCTTCTTCCGGCTGCGGTCGTTGAACTGGCCGGCACCCTGGCGACCGTCGTTGAGCGTGTCCCAGGTCAGGCCGTTCGTGTGGCCGTCGTTGTGGCAGGTATTGCAGCTGTACCACTGGTTGAACGACCGCGTCGCGTCGTGGAACAGGACCTCCCCCCGGCGAGCCAGCGAGAGCGTCTCGGGCGCGCCCAGCGGGATCGTGTCGAGCAGCCGGGCGGACTCCACGTCGACGACCTGGACCGAGTCGCCGAGGTAGTTCGCGACGTACAGAGTCCGGGAGTCGGGGGCGAACGCCAGCTCGGTCGGCCGTCCCCCCACTTCGAGCCGTCGCATGCGGCCGGACCTGTCGTTGATCAGGGCGGGGGGCATGAGGTCTCGCGAGCCGGCCACGCGCCAGGGGAGCCGTTCCGGGGCGGTCCGGAAGATCATGAGTTCATGAGTCCCGCCCAGGGAGACGACGATGTATTCGCCGTCGCGGCCGATCGCGACGCCGTGCGCGTCGCCCGCCGCGCGGCCGCGGGGGTCGAGCGAGATCGTCGCGTAGGGGTCGGTCTCCTTCAGGTCGATCCGCGTGAGGCGCTGGCCCAGCACCCAGCCCAGGTCGATGTTGTTGCGCGTGGTGGCGAATCCGCGGGCGTACATGTTGGCGAGGTACGCGTGCCGGCCGTCGGCCGACACCGCGAGCTGCCGCAGGTTCTCGCCGTCGACCGGGACGTCCTTCGTCACGCGGAACTCGGCGAGGTCGATCACGGACACCCCGCGCGAGCGGGCGTTGCCCACGACCATCGCGGCGCCGTCGGGCGAGAGGGCCAGCGAACGCGGCTCGCGGCCGACGGACAGCCGGCCCGTCACCTTCCGCTCGTCCAAGTCGACCCGCGCCACCTCGTCGGCCACGCCGACGGCGACGTAGGCCGTCTTGCCGTCGGGGCCGATCACCACCCCGCGCGGCTCGGGGCCGACCTCGACCCGGCCGGCCACGGCGAGCTTGTCGTCCACCACGTCCAGGACGACGACGTCATAGCCGTACCAGTTGGCGACGACCGCGCGACGGCCGTCGGGCGAGAACGCCACCCCGGCGGGCTTGTCCCCCACCGTCACCTCGTCGAGCACCTTCCGCGCCTCGGCGTCGATCAGGCTGACCGTGCTCGCGGTCTGGTTCGCCGTGAGCAGCCGCTTGCCGTCGGCCGAGAGCGCCAGGGCGATCGGCGAGCGATGCGGCACCGCCTCCTCGCCCGCGCCGAGGCGCGGCAAGGCGACGATCGCGAGCGTGACCAGCATCCAGCGGCCGATGTTCGTCATGGTGGGGCTCCGGTGAAGCGTTTTCAAGGGCCGTGCCAGGGCCGATGGAGTTTACGCCGGGCGAGTTCTTGACCCCCTTCTCCCCTCGTGGGAGAAGGTGCCCCGGAGGGGCGGATGAGGGGGCGCGCGACCGGTGGCTTGCGGATCCCCCCCTCATCCGGCCTTCGGCCACCTTCTCCCACGAGGGGAGAAGGGTTGTCCAGCGCGATCCTGTTCGACCGGCCTCGTCCGACTTCCCCCGCCCCGATTACATCCGGTCGACGACGTCGATGCCCAGCAGGTCCAGGCCGAACTTGAGCGTCCGCGCCGTCAGGTCGCAGAGGGCCAGGCGGCTGTCGCGGCGCTCGTCGGATTCGGCCTTAAGGACGGGGCATTCCACGTAGAACGTGCTGTAGGCGTTGGCCAGGTCGAACAGGTAATCCGTCAGGACGTTGGGCTTGAGCTCGGCGGCGGCCTGCTCCAGCACCTCGGGGAGCCGCGGGACGCGCACGGCCAGCGCGCGCTCCGCCGGGTGGGAGAGGAGGATGGCCGGAGCGCGGTCGCGGATCGCCTCGGGGGTGATCTCGCCCTTGCGGAAGATGTTCTGGATGCGGGCGTAGGCGTACTGGAGGTACGTCGCCGTGTTGCCGTTCATCGCCATCATCTTCGACCAGTCGAAGACGTAGTCGGAGATGCGGTTCTGGGAGAGGTCGGCGTACTTCACCGCGCCCAGGCCGACGATCTCGGCGACGCGGGCGCGGTCCTCGGGGTCGATGTCCGGGCTGTTGGCGTCGACGACCTTGCGGGCCTCGGCGACGGCCTCGTCGAGCAGCGACTCCAGGCCGACCACGTCGCCGTCGCGAGTCTTGTACGGGCGGCGGTCGGGGCCCATGATCGTGCCGAACGCGACGTGCTGGAGGTCGACCTTGTCGTATCCCCAGCGTCGGGCGACGGCGAAAAGCTGCTTGAAATGGTCGCCCTGCCGGGCGTCCACGACGTACAGGGCCTGGTCGGGATCCCAGGTCTCCTCGCGGTATCGGATCGTCGCCAGGTCGGTCGTGCCGTAGTTGAAGGCGCCGTCGCGCTTGCGGACGATGAACGGGGCCTTCATCCCCTCGACGAAGACGACGAGGGCCCCCTCGCTCTCCTCGGCGATCCCCTTCGACTCCAGGTCGGAGACGACGCCGGCGAGCATCGGGTCGTAGAAGCTCTCCCCCAGCTCGACGTCGAACCGCACGCCAAGGCGGTCGTACATCCCGCGCAGGGCCCCGAGGCAGTGGGGCATGAACTGCTTCCACAGCTCGCGATTCTCGGGATCGCCGGAGTGGAGCCTGGCCGTCTCGGCGCGCGCGGCGGCCTCGACCTCCTTGTCGCCTTCCTTGATCCGGGACGACGCCAGGCGGTACAGGCGGGCCAGCTCGGCCACCGGGTCGGCGTCGTAGGCGGCCTGGTCGCGGTGGTTCTTCCAGCCCCAGAGGATCATGCCGAACTGGGCGCCCCAGTCCCCCAGGTGGTTGTCCCGGACGACCTTGTGCCCCAGGGCCTCGAAGATCCGGGCCAGGCTGTCGCCGATGACGGTCGACCGCAGGTGGCCGACGTGCATGGGCTTGGCGACGTTGGGCGAGGAGAAGTCGACCACGACCGTCTTCCGCGCCTCGGGCGCGGGCAGGCCGCGCGAGGAGTCGCGGAGGAGTCCGGCGAGCAGGGCGGAGAGCCATTCGTCGTGGAGGCGGACGTTGAGGAAGCCGGGCCCGGCCACCTCGGGCTTGCCGGCCAGCGGCTGCAGGTCGACGGCCTCGGCGACGGCGGCGGCCACCTCGCGCGGGTTCTTCTTCAGGGCCTTGGCGATGGCCATGCAGCCGTTGGCCTGGTAGTCGCCGAACTTCGGGTCGCCGGCGGGGCGGACGGCCGCGGCGAACGCCGACGGGTCGCCCCCCTCGGGCGTGGCGGCGGCGAAGGAGGCGCGCAGGCGATTCAGGACATTCATGAGGGCGGGGTCCGGGGCGATGCGTGTCGTTGGCGGTGTGGTGGCGGGCGTCAGGCCGACGGCTCGGCGGCCGGGGCCTCGTCGCTCGGGGCGTCATCGGCCGGGGCCTCGTCGGCCGGGGCCTCCGCGGCCGCGACGGGGGTCGACTCGTCGCGCCAGGGGATCTGGGGGGCGTCGCCCCAGATCTCTTCGAGGGCGTAGTAGCTCCGGCCCTCGCCCGAGAAGACGTGGACGACGAAGTCGCCGTAGTCGATGAGGATCCAGCGCCCTTCCTCGACGCCTTCCATCCCGAGCTTATGCTCGCCGCGCTTCTTCATCTCGGCGTCGACGTCGCTGGCGATGGCGTTGGCCTGCCGGCGCGAGCCCGCGGTGGCGATGACGAAGTAGTCCAGCAGCGGGGTGACCTTGCGCAGGTCCAGCAGCAGGATGTCCTTCGCGCGGTTCTCGTCGGCGATCCGGGCGACGAGCCTGGCGTGCTCCAGGGCCTTCCCCAACCGCTCCGGGTTCCGGCGCTCGCCGGCCTCCGAGACGACCTCGTCCTGGGCCTCGCGGATCGACCGCGCCTTGATGGCTCGGGTGCGGGCCGTCGGGGTCGAGGGCTCGGGCGGCGGGACGGTGGTCGTGTCGTTATCGGGCATTCCGGCTTCCTGATGACTGGAGAGGGCTTCGATCCCGGCCGCGGAATCGCTAGAGACGGACGCGCGGGGCCGCCCCGGGTTCGCGACGCCCCGCGATATCGCGCCTATAAGATTATACGAAACCGGCGCCTCCCGGCCACCGTGGCTGCCCGAAGGGTCATCCCTTTCCGACCCGGCGAACGCCGACCCGAGAGAATCCCGAGATTCCTGAAATCCCGCCGCCCCCGATGCTGACCATGCGGGTGTTCGATGAGGAGGCTCTTTGGCAACCCGGAAGCAGTCAGCATCGCGAGATGACGCGGCCCCGAGGCTCCCGCGGCACCGGGCTAATTCGTCCCCTCTCCCCCCGGGAGAGGGCAGCCGCGCCAGCGGCGGGTGAGGGCCATCGCGCTTCGTGAATCGCGCCGGCCGCGCCGGCCGCGAACCGTGGCTATCTCCGCGCTCCGACGACCCCCGCCCGGCCCTTCGGGCTACCCTCTCCCGGCGGGAGAGGGGACGCGCGTTTCACGCTCGCCGGGCGAAAAATCGCTTCGAACACGACGAACGAAGCCAAGCTGTTTTCGACGCAAGCCGCTTTCATGCGGCGGCTTGCGTCGAACCACCGCGAAGACTCGGCGCGCGAACGAAGCCAACTTTCGCGGCCTCGGCCGATCAGGGATTCGCCCGCCCCGGGATGGGGCCGAGGGTCTTGGTCTGGATGCGGCCGATGTACATGTCGGAGGCGATGTACAGGACGGTGCCGTCCTCGCCCCAGGCGCAGTTGCCGCAGGCCTCGCCGGTGGCGAGCGTCCCCAGGTGCTTGCCCTCGGGGGAGAAGATCAGCACGCCGCCGGGGCCGGTGGCGAAGACGTTCCCCTTGTCGTCCACCTTCAGGCCGTCGGGGAGGCCCTTGACCTTGCCGACCGCCGCCGTGGCGTCGGCGAAGACCTTGCCGGATCCGAGCGTCCCGTCGTCGGCGACCGGGAAGGCCATCCAGATGGCGCGCCCGGGGTCGGAGCTGGCGACGTACAGCGTCTTCTCGTCGGGCGAGAAGGCCAGGCCGTTGGGGTAGCTGACCTCGCGGGTCAGCAGCGTGACCTTGCCGTCGGCCGAGCGCCGGAAGACGCCGTTGAAGTCGAGTTCCTTCCCCTCGTCGCGGTTCTCGCCCAGCAGGCCGTAGGGGGGGTCGGTGAAGTAGATGTCGCCGTTGGACTTGACCACGACGTCATTCGGGCTGTTGAACCGCTTGCCCTCGTAACGATCGGCCAGCGTTTCGAACGAGCCGTCGGCCTTCAGCCGGGCGACGCGGCGGTCGCCGTGCTGGGCCAGGATCAGCGAGCCGTCGTGGTCGAACGTCAGGCCGTTGGACCCCGGCTCGCCGCCGCGCCGGACGGTCCCGGTGTAGCCGCTGGGCTTGAGGAAGACCGATGCCCCCCCCGCCTTCGACCACTGGTGGACCACGTTCTCCGGGACGTCGGAGAAGAGGAGCCGATCCCCGGCGCGATCCCACACCGTCCCCTCGGACCAGTCGAAGCCCTCGGCGACCCGCTCGACGCGGGCGTCGGGGGCGATCAGCGCGTCGAGCGCCGGGTCGAGCCGCTCGATCGTCCCCAGCGTCGGCGGAGCCTGGGCCGAAACCTTCGCGGCCCCGACCGCGAGCAGCAGCGCCGCGCCGGCGAGGAGGGGGAGGGTCCGGGTCGTGGATCGTCGGGGCCTGGTCATCGTTCGGGGTCTCCCGGGCTTCGGTTCGTCAGGGCATGCCGTCGGCCCCGAGGCTATCCGATGCCCGCCCCCCCCGCAACGATCCGCCCCGCGCGTGGAAACGGCCCCGATCCCGGTCAACGGTCTTCCCCCCTGGTGGGGGAAGACAGACTCCGAAGGAGTCAGATGAGGGGGAGCTTGCCCGCCGAGCTTCGGACTTCGAAACCTGGGGCCAGGCCGACGGCCGTGGGGAGCAGCCGTGATCTCCAATGGTCGTCCCGCTCGTCCCCCCCTCATCCGGCCCTTCGGGCCACCTTCCCCCACCGGGGGGGAAGGGCGTCATGATGGTCGCATGGCTCAGGCGACGGCCTTCTCGTCGTCCTCGCCCTCCGACTCATCCTGGTAGATGAGCAGGTTGGCCCGGTGGAACTCCTCGTGGGTGACGTCGAAGGGAGTGCCGGCCACGGCCCACATCCCCTCGATGACCTCCTCGATCTCCCCCTCGGGCTCGTCCCAGGTGGCGACCATCGTGTCCTCGCCGCGAACCATCACCTCCAGGCCCCGGTCCGTCAGGTAGCCCTCGATCGCGGCGCGGTGGGCCGGGTCGATGGTGAAGGTCCAGCGGATCATCTCGATCGACAGCGTCGTTTCCTCGGCGCTCATCCTCGGCCCTCCGTGGATAGGATTGATCCGACGTCCCTTTTCACCATCGGCCCCCCGGTCGCGCGGCTTGACCCGAACCGTCGGCCGCCCCCCGGGGACGAGGAGCGCCAGGAGTCGAACCGCCATGACGATCGTCCAGAAGATGCGGGCCCAGCTCGGGCCGGCGATGAAGTCCCGCGACGCCGCGCGCACGGGGTACCTGCGCTACTGGATCGCCCAGCTCACCCTGGGGTCCGGCGAAGAGATGCCCGACGCCGACGCCGTGAAGAAGATGCGGGCCGTATTGAAGGAGGCGAAGTCCGCCGCGACCACCTTCACGGCCGAGGAGCTGGACTTCCTCCGCGAGTGGGTCCCGGCCAGCCTCTCCCCCGAGCAGATCCGCGACGCCCTCGCCCCGGCCGCCGACGCCATCCGCGCCGCCCCCAAGGAGGGCATGGCCCTGGGCGTCGCCATGAAGGCCCTCGCCGGCCAGGTCGTGGAGACCGAGGACGTCAAGGCGGCCGTCGCGGCGATCCGGGGGAGCTGATCCATCGAGGCCCTTCCCCCCTCGCGGGGGAAGGTGGCCCGAAGGGCCGGATGAGGGGGAAGACAAGCAAATAGGCCGCCGGGATTCGTGGAAGCCGGACGGGCTTTCGGTGACTCCAACAGCCCCCCTGCTGGCCGTCCCCCTCACCTAACCGCTACGCGGTCTGTCCTCCCCCGCGAGGGGGAAAGACGACGCAGCCCTCATAATCCTCGGGACCGGACGGCCCGGCCCCTTCACGACGATCCTCCTCCTGGGGACAGCTTCGCCAGCCCCCCGCGCGTGCTATAGTCTTCAGGTCGACGGCGACGCCATGGGCCGATGAAGTGAAGCACCGCGAGGGGGATGGCCGCCGATGAGGATCGCGCTGCTGGGATGGGACCTGGATCGCGAGGCGGTCGGCGCGGTCGCGCGGCTGGGGGCGGACGTGGTCGCCTTCACGCGCTGGTTCCCCGACGAGCCGGAGCGCGAGGCCCATCCCGGCTGGCTGGAGGTCCGCTGCCCGCACGAGATCGGCGGCGGCCCCGGCGAGGAGGCCGTCGCGTTCGGCGTCGGGGCCGTCCGCGCCGCGAGCAACTCCGGCCTGGGGTTCGATTTCGACGTCGTCCACGCGATGGACTGGCGGACCCGCCCCGCCGCCGTCGAGCTGGCCTCGCGCGGCGACGGCCGGGTGCTCGTGATCGCCTCCGACCGCGCCGAGGACGAGGAGGCCGACGACCTCGCCGAAGCCCCGTTCGCGCCCGACGCCTGGTTCTGCGACCACCCCTGGGGCGCCGAACGTCGCCGCGCCCGGATCGGCGACGGCGGGGCGCGGGTCGCCTCCATCCCCACGCAGGCCGGCCTGGGCTTCTGGACCGACCGCCGCGACCCGCGCGACGCCCCCGACGAGGGCCCCCGCGTCGTCGTGAGCCTCGGCCGCGGCGCCCGCGTCTCCCCCCGCGCGATCGCCGAGGGCCTGAAGCGGGCGCGGGGCCGGGCGCCGGGGCTGATCGCCGCGGCGTTCGGTGTCGGCCCGGCGGCCGCCCGGCTCCGACGGCTCCTGAAGGCCGAGGGCCTCCTCTCCGCGCGTTGGGGGGAGACCATCGAGCCGACCACCGGCCGCTGGAACGGGGCGGTGTCCGAGGCGGCGACGCTCGCCACGGGGGCCGACGCCCTCGTCGACGACCCCTTCGCCCGCGCCGCCTGGCTGCTGGGGACCCCCGCCGTCTCCGTCGCCGGCCGCGCCCCGGACGCCATCGCCGGGGCGATCCTCGCCGGCCTCTTCGACCGCGAGCGCCGGGAGGTCGACGTCCGGCTCGGCGTGGCGCTGGAGACCCGTCGGGTGGAGCCCGACGGCGTGGCCGCCGCGTGGCTGAGGGCCTATCGCCGGCTCCTGGGCCGTCGCCCGGCGGAGCCTCCCCCCCCTCCCCCCGCGCCGGTCCCCTTCCCCGAGCTGCGGTCGCGGCTGTCGCTGACGCCGATCTCCCCGCGCGAGGCGATGGCGTCCTGGTCGGTCCGGCCGGACGACTGGCGGGTCGCGATGGAGTGGCTGGGGCCGGAGGCCGTCCGCGCCGTGCTCACCATCCGGCTGTTCGACGTGACCGACGTGGCGTTCGACGGCCTCAACGCCCACGGCGCGTCCGACGTGGACGTGGGCCCCGGCGAGACCCATCGGACGATCGCCCTGCCGTTCGACGGCCGGTCGCTGGCCGCCTGCCTGGGCGTACGGTCGCGGTGGGGGTACTTCCACCCGCTGACCCACTGCCGCATCTGCCACCTGCCGCGCGAGGGCCTGGCCCCCGCGCCGACGCCCCCGGCCCGTCGGCTGCGCGTCGCCCCGCGCCGGCCCGGCCCCTGACCCCCGCCCGCCCGACCCGAGGGAAGCGAGCCGCCATGCCGACCCTGGCCCTTGTCCTGGAACTCCACCACCCGCTCCCCGCCCCCGGCCGGGGCGCGGGGCCGGAATGGGCGCGCTCGGCCGCCGAGGTCTTCTGGCCCCTGCTCCGCGCCCTGGACGACTTCGCCGGCCGCGCCGGCGACGCCTCGATCACCCTGGCCGTCAGCCCGAGCTGGTCGGCCCTGGCCGCCGACCCGGCCGCCCGCCGCCTCGTCCGTCGCGAGTTGCAGGCGGAGGCCCGCCGCCGCGAAGGGGGCCGCCCCCTGCTCCGCTTCGTCGCCGAATCCGGCGGCGACGCCCTGGCCCTGATCCGGCGCTGGCACGCCTCCGGGGCGATCGAGGCGATCCCGACCGCCGCCGCCCACGCCTGGCTCCCCAGCGTCGCCGCCGACCCGACGGTCGCCGGGGCGCAGATCGGCCTGGCCGCCGCCGACCACGCCTCGCGGTTCGACGCCCGGCCGTCGGGGATCTGGCTCCCCTTCCTCTCGTACGCGCCCGGCCTGGAGGCGACGATGGCCGCCCACGGCCTGCGATACTTCGGCGTCTCGGCCGACGCGTTCCTCCGCGGGACGGTCCTCCCCCCCGCCGGGACGCTCGCGCCGATGGCGACCCCCGCGGGCGTGGCCGCCTACGCCGTCTCGCCCCCCCCCGGCCCGGCGGTCGACCCGCGCCAGGGCTACGGCCTGGATCCGCGCTACGCCGACCCGAAGCAGGCCCCCCGCGCGGCGCTCGACCACGCCCAGCACTTCCTCGACCGCTGGGCCGAGGAGGCGTCGACCCCGCCCCCCGACGCCGACGCCGACGCGCCGGCCGAGCCGGTCTCGGTCGTGGCGCTCTCGGCCCACGACCTGGCGCGGGCCTGGCCCCACGGCGGCGTGGACGCGTGGCTGGCTCGGCTGCTGGAGCGGCTGTCCGGGGACGGTACCGTCCGCGCCTCGTCGCTGGGCCGCCACCTGGCGCGCAACCCCGTCGGCGTCATGGGCCGCCCCGCCGCCGCCGCCGGCGGCCCGCTCGCCGCCCGCCCCGCCGGCTCCGACCTGTACGACCGCTGCCGCGCCGCGGCCGACCTGCTGACGTTCGCCCTGGAACGCCGACGGACCCTCGGCCCCGAGGGCCGCGAGGCCCTCGCCGGCATGCTCCGCTCCCTGCTCCGGGCCCAGCAGATCGACTGGTCCCACCCCGTCCACGGCGGCGTCGACCCCGACGAGGGCCTCCGTCGCGCCTCGGCCCACCTGGCCCGCTTCCACGAATGCGCCGCCGCGCTCCTCTCCGGCCGCCCCGGCCTCCTCCCCCGCGAGCCCGGCCCCGCCTTCCTCCCGAACCTCGACCCGGACGACGCCGCGCCGGGATGATCCGCGGGCGCGGCGCGGACGCCATCAAAAGATGCCCCGGCTCGCCTTCCTTCATTTGCCGGGACCGCGTCAACTTCCGTATAATGGCGACGCTGTCCCGTCCGGCTCGGGCGGGATCGGGCTTCGTGACGTGAAGCGGGCGATTCGGACGGCGCGAGCGTCCGGGGGGGGTCGTGATCCCCGCCCGGTCTCCCCGCAACGGTTCAGCGCGCCGGCCGTCGTCGGTTTCGGGTCAAGAGCGGGGAGTTTCGCGCCATGGCGCTGCCCAAGGTCGTCATCGTGGGCCGGCCGAACGTCGGCAAGTCGTCGCTGTTCAACTGGCTGGCCGGGCGGAAGATCGCCATCGTGGACGACGTGGCCGGCGTCACGCGCGACCGCGTCGGCGCGCTGGTCCAGGTCGGGGACGACGACGACCCCCGATTCTTCGAGCTGATGGACACCGGCGGCGTCGGCATCGTCGACCGCGACGACCTCGACCAGGACGTCGAGCGCCAGATCGACACCGCGATGAACGAGGCCGACCTGATCCTCTTCGTCGTCGACATCCGCGAGGAGCTGATGCCGCTGGACGAGGTGGTCGCCCAGCGGCTGCGCTACCTCAAGACGCCCGTCATCCTGGTGATGAACAAGGCCGACGACCCGAAGATGGACGACCGCGGCGGCGAGTTCTACAAGCTCGGCCGGGGCAAGCCGATCGCCGTCTCCGCCCACCAGGACCGCAACAAGTCGCGGCTGCTGGGGATGATCGAGAAGACCCTCCCCTGGGAGGCCTCCGAGAAGCCGGCCGACGCGGTGATGAAGATCGCCGTCGTGGGGCGCCCCAACACCGGCAAGTCCACCTTCATCAACACGCTCGCCCAGGCCGAGCGGATGATCGTCTCGGAGCGCGCCGGCACCACCCGCGACTCGGTCGACGTCCACTTCGAGCTGGACGGCCTCCCCTTCACCGCCATCGACACCGCCGGCGTGAGGCGCAAGGCCAAGATCCGCGACGACCTCGACTTCTACTCCCTCCACCGCGCCGAGCGGTCGATCCGGCGGGCCGACGTCGTCTACCTGTTCCTCGACGCCACCCAGGGCATCACCCGCCTGGACAAGCAGCTGGCCGACTACATCGCCAAGGAATACAAGCCCTGCGTGTTCGTCGTGAACAAGTGGGATCTGATGCTCGCCGCCGAGGCCGACGAGGCCATCGACGGCCGCGCCGGCATGACCCGGTTCGCGCACGCCGTGCAGCACTCCTTCCGGAACATGAGCTACATGCCCCTGGCGTTCATCACGGCCAAGACCGGCAAGAACGTCAAGGCGCTGCTGAACCTCTCGCAGGCGCTGTTCAAGCAGGCCAACCGCCGCGTCGGCACCGGGACGCTCAACCGCGTCCTCCGCGAGGCCGTCGCCGCGCACCCGCCGTCGTTCCGCGAGAACCGCGCGCCGAAGATCTACTACGCCACCCAGGTCGGCTCCGCCCCCCCGACCGTCGTCCTGTTCGTCAACAGCCCCCGGCTGTTCGACGCCACCTATCTCCGCTACCTGCTGAACGTCTTCCGCGAGAAGCTCCCCTTCCGCGACGTCCCCATCAAGCTCTACATGCGGGCGCGCAAGCAGGCCGAGCCCGGCGAGCGCAAGACCCCCGCGGAGGTCGTCGAGGGCTGGGAGGACCTGGACGACGAACTCCCGCGCGAGGCCCCCGAGCCGGAGGAGGTCCGCTTCCTCAACCGCGAGGTCAACGAACTCCTCTCCGACCTCGACTCCTGACCGGCCGGCCCCCCCGGCGCGTCACCTCGACGCGCCGGTCAGCTTGATCCGGCCCAGCTTGTAGCGCCTCGCGCCGTCGTCGTCCGGGAGCGGCAGCGCCAGCGTCGGCGCGCCGTCGCGACGGCCGACGGAGACGAACAGGTCGTATTCGCCCGGCCTCGTCGCGACCGTGAAGAACCCCGCCGGGTCGCGGTGGGGCATGGCCACCGTCGCCTCGGATCGGACCGACCGAACGGGGGCGGCGTCCGGTGGGCCGACCTCCAGGGAACGGACGTCGAACGCCTCGTCGACGTTGACCGAGACGATCCCCCCCTTGTCGTCCTTCAGCGTGAGCGCGACGAACCCGCCGGGATGGCAGGGGGCGACCCCCGCGTTGGCCCAGGTCGCCTCGAAGGCGAACGGCGCCCCGAGCGTCGCCTCGCGCGGCCAGGACGCCTCGCGCAGTTGCAGCCGATACCCCAGGCGGCGGTTGATCCGATCGATGGCCTCGCGGTTCTCCTCCAGCAACTCGCGCGGCCACCAGTGGATCGACATGTAGCTCGCGTGATAATCCTCCACCGCCTTCAGGAGCAGGTCGCCGCTCCACGCCTTGCGGATCTTGGAGGGGCCGTAGTGCTCGTGCTCCAGCACGACGGGGAATTTGGGCCAGAAGGCCTGGGCCATCTCGGCGTGATACCAGGAGTCCGGCGGCGGCTGGACCAGGATGCTGTCGTCGCGGAGCGTCACCCCCTTGGAGAGCGCGTAATCCGTGGCCGGCTGGCTCGCGCCGGGGCGGGTGGGGCCGGCCACGTCGTCGCTGATCGCCAGCAGGGTCTCCTTGAAGTGCTTGACGTGCAGGTCGACGTGGACCTTGACGGCCGCCAGGGTCGCCTCGTCGTCGAGCTGGGCGCCGAAGCCGGTATGCCCCTCCCCCCACATGCCGAACGAGCCGACGTCGATGAACGCGACGTCCGGGTTGCCGTCGTAGCGCGTGGCCATCGCGGCGAGGAAGGCGTCGAGCTTGGCGAGGAACACCGGATCCAGGTAGTCCGGCTCCCACAGCGGGCCGTCGGCCGCCGGGCCCTCGCCGAACTTGAAGTTGACCCCCTTCGCCCCGGCCTCCTGGACCCATCGCGGCGTCGCGTGGCGCAGCCAGCTCTCGGTCGAGGTCACCCGGATGGCGATCTTGTGCCCCTTCGCCCCGAACCGCCGCGCGGGGGTGTCGAACAGCGACCAGTTGAACCGGCCTTCCTCCGGCTCCAGGAACGACCAGGGGACGCGCAGGTAGATCGTGGAAAGCCCCGGGAAGTCGTCGAGCGTGTCCGACGCCTCCAGCTTGGAGCCGTAGTTGGCGATGATGTTCGAGTAGTAGTGGAGCGTCCAGCCCATGTCCGGGTTGACCAGGGCGCGGCCGTCGTCCGCCGGGCGGACCACGACCCGGCCGGGATCGTCCGCGAGGGCCGTCGACGCGAGGGCCAGGGTGGCCGCGATGGCGAGCGTCAGGGGGCGCGTCATGGGGAGGGCCTCGGGGAGGGTTCGGGCGGGGGGCGAGGCCCCATCATAGCCGGCGCGATCGCGCCGGTCCAAACCCTCGCGGGGAGGCCTGCGACGCCGGCGGCGCAAGGACGCCGGGGGATGGGGAATCGAATCCGATTGACGGATCTGCGAATTATGCCGGGTTCAACGCGGGCCCGGGGGACTTTTCCGGGAACGGGGAGCTGGAGGGTTGGCATCCGGCGATTCATCATGTACCCTACGTCTCAGACACCCCTGAGTCCCCACCGAAGTCCACGCTCGGAGGCCTCGCCACCGGGCTGGACTGATTGACTCGATAGCCCTCCGACAACACCCCTTGTGAATCCCTGGAGAACTGCAAGATGAAGCGGCACCTGCTGGGCCTCGCCCTCGGCGCTCTGGTTTCCTTCGCTTTCGCCGGCAACGCCGAGGCGTGTCACGGCAAGAAGAAGGCCTGCGCGACCCCGACCCCGACCTGCGCCCCGGCCCCGGTCGTGTGCGAGCCCGCCCCGGTCGTCTGCGAGCCGGCCCCGGTCGTCGAGACCTGCGCCCCGGCCCCCAAGAAGCATTGCTTCAGCGGCGTCAAGCTGCCCAAGTTCCACATGCCCAAGTTCAAGCTGCACGGCCACAAGTCGGCCCCGGTCTGCGCCGAGACGGTCGCCTACCAGGCCGCCCCGGTCGTCTACGCCGCCCCGCAGGCCAGCCCCCAGGCCTCGCCGCAGGTCTACGCCGCCCCGCAGGCCTCCGCCCAGAACTGAGCGACGAGCGATCGCCTGATCGCCCGGACGCACGCCGGCCGGTCGCGGAACCCCGCGGCCGGCCGAGTTCATTTCGAAAGCCGCCCGGCCCCCGTTCATGCTATCCTCAAGTTCCAAGCCGGCCGTCCCGCCGCGCCCCTGGGAGGATGGATCGCCATGCCCTCGCCGTTCCCCGGCATGAACCCCTGGCTGGAACATCCCGAAGTCTGGCACGACTTCCACTCGGCCTATCTGCCGCTGCTGCGCCGGCAACTCGCCCGGCAGGTCTCTCCGCGGTACGTCGTCAAGATCGACGAGAACGTCTACATCCACGACGAGGAGGCCGACGTCCAGGGTCGGTTCCGGCCCGACCTGGGGATCATCCACCGGGGAACCGTGGCGAGCGTCCGCCCGGCGGCCGGGCCGATCGCCGCGCCGGTCCAGCTTCGGCTCCCCGTCGAGGACGTTGAACGTCTCCCGTACCTGGAGATCGTGGACGCTCGGGGCGGGGAATTGATCACGGTCATCGAGCTGCTCAGCCCGACGAACAAGCGACGGGGCGACAACCGCGCGAGCTACCTGGCCAAGCGGCGGGCGATCCTCGCGGGCGACGTCAACCTCGTCGAGATCGACCTGCTCCGCGCCCACCCCCCGATGCCGCCGGCGGACCGGCCTCCCTGCGCCTACTCGGCGTTGGTCGTCCGCCGGGGGCGCGGCTCGGTCGCCGAGTTCTGGCCCATCGGCCTCCGCGATCCCCTGCCCATCATCCCGGTCCCCCTGAACGAGCCCGACGGGGACGCGACGCTGGACCTGAAGGCCGCGCTCGACGAGGCCCACGACGACGCGGCCTATCAATACCGCATCTACGACGAAACGCCGACGCCGCCCCTCTCGCCCGAGGAGGAGGCGTGGGCGCGGACGTTCCCGCCGCCGGCGAATTGAATCGTTGCAGCGACGGGTAAGGTCCCGATCCCTCGATCGGCCCGAGGGGGCGGCGTGGGCCGGGGCTCAGAATTCCCAGACGCGGCGGCCCTTGAGGAACATGGTGACGTAGCCGTCCTCGCTGATCTTGAGGACGGGGCCGAACTGGGAGGCGGCCAGGGCGGCGAGGGTGCGGGCGCCCTGGAGGGAGCGGCCGAGGTCCAGGACCTCGGGGTTGATGCGGAGGATGGCGCCGAAGGTCAACAGCCGGCCGTCGGGGGCGGCGACGACGGCGCCGTCGAGGCTGGCGATGGCCTCCAGGACGGTCGGCTCGAGCTGGTCCACCCGCATGCCCCGGACGGCGTGGTGCAGGGCGCGCTTGGCCAGGCGGGGGGAGAGGTTTTCGGGGTCCTGGGGGTCGTCGGCGGCGACCTCCTCGGTCATGCGGTCGATCGGGGCGATGAGCTGGGGGATCGCCCGCTCGGGGTCGCGGGCGACGACCAGCAGCGCGCCGACGCGGGCCTCGCTGAGGTTCAGCGCGGCCTGGAAGAAGTGGCGCGCGAGGTCGCCGTCGCCGTCGCGGCGGACGGCCTCGCTCCAGGCGGCGAACTTGGTGGAGGCGTCCAGCAGCCGCCAGCGGCCGTCGCTGAAGTTGAAGGCCAGCTCGCCGCGCGCGAAGACCTTGATCTCGCGCGAGGGGGTCAGCGCCAGGCAGACGTGGCCGCCGGACATGGTGGCGCGGGCGTGGGCCTCGAATCGGCGCGGGCAGAACTGGGCCTCGAGCCCCTTCGGCTGGGTGCGATCTGCCCAGTCGGAGATGTCCGCGATCCGGACGAGTTCCCCCTGGGGGTCGACGACGAAGACGGTGCGGAGGCCGTCGCTGAGGCGGTGGAAGCCCTTGATGGCGGTGAGCCGGGCGTTGAACTGGGGGGCCCCCTGGAGGTTCTCTCGCCCGGGGGTGGTCGGGTCGTGGGGCGTCCCCAGCAGGAGCGCCCCGGTGGTCACTCGCTTGTTCTCGTAGGTGGAAAGCGCCGCGACCCGCATCGCCTCCAGCGCCGCGGCGATCCGGAAGGAGCCGTCCGGGTCCAGGAAGTCCGCGACGATGAGGTCCTCGATCAGGTAATTGAAGCGTTCGAAGCGATCGGCGAGGTCCTGGTCGAACAGCGACCGGAATCGCTGGTCGAGGATGGAGACGATGACGCCGATCATCCTCCGCTCGGCCGGGAAGAGGGGGATGGGGCTGCCCGGCCGGAAGGTCAGACGGGTGCCCCGCCATTCGACGTCGAGCCCCAGGCGGTCGGGGTCGTCGAGGAGGCGGTAGGGGGACTCCCCCATCACCACGTCCCAGTCGATGATGCTGCGGTCCCCCTGGATCTCCAGCAGGGAATCCGGGAAGAAGTGCTCGAGCGTGCGCCGCATCACCGATTGGTACAGGCCGACGACCTTGGAGACGGGGGCGGGTTGTCGGTCGGGTCGGGCCACCAAGCTATGCTCCGCCAGGGTCGCGGTCGAGGGGGCGTCGAACCGGACTAGCTTGTCAATCGCCTGTTCCGCCATGCCGAGCGTCCCTCCCGCCATCGTCCCGACGCCCTTGACTTCATCGTAGAGGACGCCCGGAAGAATACCAAGGCCGACCGATTCGGCGATCGCGAAATCCGGGGCGGCTCGCGCGGGCCGAGCGTCCTTCCGCCGGGCGAGGGGCCGGGATCGGGGCCCGGGCCACCATCCACGCGGGCCCCCCGCGGCCGGTTTTCCTCAACTCGCCCGCCGGCGCGGGCCGATGCGCATGGGGCCGGCGTCCGCCTTGTCGGGGGGGGCGACCCCTGCTAGGATTCGCGACCACGTCCCCGCGGAGGGCGTCGGCGAGCCGCCCCAGGGAACGGGGACATGTCCGGGCGGGATGGAACCGCCGGCCGGCCGACACGGAGCAATCGTCCGATGACCAATCGTCGCAAGTTCCTGCGCGCCTCCCTGGGCGTCGGCCTGACCGGGCTCGCCTGTCACCAGCTCTGGCGGCACGGCCACGACTACGTCTTCGCGCACAACTTCGCGGAGATCGTCCCGGGCAAGATCTATCGCGGGGCGTGGCAGAAGGAGTGGCCGATGCGCCGCATCGCCCGCGACTACCAGCTCAAGTCGATCCTCGCCCTCGCCCATCCCTACGACGCCGCCATCTCCGTCAAGGAGCGGGAGCTGGCCAAGGAGCTGGGGATCACCTGGTTCCACAAGCCGATCATCGACCAGCGCGGCGCGGCGGAGCCGAAGACGATCTTCGAGATCCTCGACGAGGCGGCCGCCGTCCTGAACGACCCGGCGAACCACCCGATCTTCTTCCACTGCCACCACGGCCTGAACCGGGTGTCGATGGTCCAGATCGCCTATCGGACCAAGTATTGCGGCTGGACGCTGGAGCAGGCGGCCGAGGAAGTGGCGTCGAAGTTCGGCCTGGTGAAGGCGAATCAGGGGCCCGACTACCGCACCATGGTCCAGTATTACGCCGAGAACGTCCTGCCGTACCGCGAGGCCCAGGCCGTCGCCGCCGGGGGCGACGCCGGCGCCGATTCCAGGGTCCGCTGACCCCCGCCCGCCGGCCCGCGACGGAACCACGCTTGATTCCCCGGCCGGTACGTCTAGAATCAATGTTCACGCGGATCCTCCGAGGGAAGAAGGGGGATCCGCGCGCTCGCGCGCCGCGCGAGGCCACGCCAGGTTCGCGATCACCTAGGTTCCCGTCCATCCGGAGCCCCGAGCCAAACGGCCGTCAGGCCGAAAAGGGAGGTCCCTCGATTGAACATCCGCCCCGCCCGCGTCGGCGACGTCACCGCCATCTACGAGTTGATTCGAGAGTTCGCGGATCGCAAGGTCATGATCCGCAGGTCGATGGGCGAGCTGTACGAGTCGATCCGAGAGTTCCTCGTCGCGGTGGACGCGGACGGTAGGGTGGTCGGGTGCGCGGCGCTGCACGTGTTCTGGGAGGACCTCGCGGAGCTGAAGTGCCTCGCCGTGGCCGAGGGGGCGCAGGGGACCGGGATCGGCCGCAAGCTGGTCGACGCCTGCTGGGACCAGGCGACCGAGCTGGAGATCGACTCCGTCTTCGCGCTGACCTACGCCGTCGGCTTCTTCGAGCGTTGCGGCTACGTCCAGATCGACAAGGCCGAGCTGCCGCACAAGATCTGGAACGAGTGCGTCCGCTGCCCCCTGTTCCCCAACTGCAAGGAGACCGCCCTGATCCGCTCCCACAAGCCGATCAAGGCGGCCGAGACCGCGGTCGAGGGGCTGGAGCTGATCGGCGTCTGACGCGGAGCGCCGGGCGGCGCGGGCGAGCGGGGCGGACGGGCTGACGACGACCATCCTTCTCCCCTCGTGGGAGAAGGTGGCCGAAGGCCGGATGAGGGGGATCTCACGGCTGCCGGTCGCGCGCCCCCTCATCCGCCCCTGCGGGGCACCGTCTCCCACGAGGGGAGAAGGGGGATTCAGGCTGGCCCTCCGATATCGACCGGCGCCGCGGGCGTCATCTCAACGCGATCCCTGGTCCGACATCGGAGCGGCCTCTTGAGCGGGCTCGAATCGCAATCCGTCGGCCCGGACGCCCTGACGGGAGACGTCGCGGCGGCGTCCGGCCCTTCGCGCGGGCGGCTTGCGTTGGCGTCGGCCCTGGTCGGTGTCGCCACGCTGATCCTGATGCTGGCGACCGAGCCGATGCTGGCGATCGTCTGGGACGAGGGCTACACCCTGGGCCGCGAGGCCAGGCTGCGGGCCTGGTTCGGGGCCCTGCGCGACCCGGCCGGGTCCGCCGCGACCTGGGCGCCCCCGGCGATCGAGCTGGTGCAACAGCAAGGCGCGCCCTTGCCCCCCCCCGATCGCCGCGACACCCTCGGCGAACTGCTGTTCGACCCCGAGGTCCTGGCGTGGTTCTGGCCGTTCGCCCGCGAGGAGCCCCACGGCCACCCGCCCTTCTACGCGCTGCTGGGGCTGACCGGCGACGTGCTGACCCCCGGCCGTTCCGACCTCCAGCGCGGCCGGCTGGGGCCGATCCTGCTGTTCTCGATCACGGCGGGTCTGCTGTTCCGCTCCGTGGCCCGGCGATGGGGGTGGTGGGCCGCGGCGGCCTCGGCCGGGGCGTGGGCGCTGCACCCGCACCTATTCGCGCACGGCCATTACGCCTCCTATGACGGCCCGCTGACGTGCCTCTGGCTCCTGACGATCCTCGCGTTCGTCGCCGGCCGCGAATCGGGGCGGCTCGCCTGGGCCGGCGCGTTCGGCGTCGCGCTGGGCTGCGCGATGGCCGACAAGCTCACCGGCTGGTTCATCCCGATCCCCTTCCTCGCCTGGGCGGCCGTGTATCGCGACCGCCGCGCGCTGCGGTTCCTGGTCGTCGGCGGGCTGGTCGGGCTGGCGACGACGTACCTGCTCCAGCCGCCGTGGTGGACCGAGCCGATCGCCGGGCCGTACCGCTTCTTCCGGTCCAACCTCTCCCGCGGCGAGACCATCCCGATCCCGGTGCAATTCCTGGGGACGATCTACAACACGCCGAGGGAATCGCTGCCGCCGTACAACACGATCGTCCTGACCGTCTTCTGCACCCCCGTCGTCTTCCTGGCGCTGGGGCTGGCGGGTGCCTGGCGGGCCGTCCGACGCTGGAAGGTCGAGCCGATCCTGCTCCTGTTCCTGGCCCACTGGGCGTTCCTGCTGCTGCTGCGGGCGATGCCCAGGACCCCCGGCCATGACGGCGTCCGTCTGTTCCTGCCCGCCTTCGGCGTCCTGGCGCTCCTGGCGGGGCCGGGCGCGGAGCAGCTGCGCGCCTGGATCGGCGGGGCGTCGCGATGGGTTGTCGGCCTGGGCCTGGCGGAGGGGGCGGTGGCGGTGGCCGTGATGATGCCCGTGCCGCTCTCGTATTACAGCCCGATCGTCGGCGGCCTGCCGGGGGCGACGCGCCTGGGCATGGAGCCGACGTTCTACTGGGACGCCCTCGACGACGGCGCGAGGGCGTTCCTCCGCGAGAACACCCCCCCCGGCCGGACGATCCGATTCGCCACGTTCCCGCACTCGTGGATCTACCTCCGCGATACCGGCGAGCTTCCCCGCGCGATCGCCCCGATCGACCCCGGCGTCCCGCTCTGGTACGTCGTCCAGAATCGGCCCGGGGCGCTGTCGGCGTGGGACCGCGCGCTGCTCGGGCGGGAGAGGACGGCGTACGCGGTCTCCAAGCTGGGCGTCCCGCTCGTCTGGGTCTTCCGGCACGAGGACCTGGAGCGGGCCATCCGCGAGGCCGCCCGATGAGCCTCGCCCCGGAGCATCGGGCCGTCTACCTGACGGGCGCGACGGCCTCGGGCAAGTCGGCCGTCGGGGTCCACCTGGCCCGGCTGATCGACGCCGAGATCCTGTCGCTGGACTCCATGTCGCTCTATCGCGGCATGGACGTCGGCACCGCCAAGCCGACCCTCGCGGAGCGCGGCGGCGTCCCCCACCACCTCATCGACGTGCTGGACCCGTGGGAGTCGGCGAGCGTGGCCCTGTACCGCGAATGGGCGCTGGCGGCGATCCGCGACGTCGAGTCGCGCGGGCGTCGGGCGCTGTTCGTCGGCGGCACGGCGCTCTACCTGAAGGCCATGCTCCGCGGCCTGTTCGACGGCCCCGGCGCCGACCCGGAGGTCCGCGCGCGGCTCGAGGCCGAGGCCCAGGCCGTCGGCGACGCCGCGCTCCACGCGCGCCTGGCGACGCTCGACCCGGCCACCGCCGCGCGGCTGCACCCCAACGACCGCCGCCGCGTCGTCCGCGCGCTCGAGGTGATGGAGCTGACCGGCACCCCCTTCAGCGCCCAGCAGCGCGAGCACGACCGCCCCGCGCCGGCCGCGACGAGGGTCTTCGCCCTGGACTGGCCCCGCGACATCCTCCACGAGCGGATCGACGCCCGCGTCGTGGCGATGTTCGAGGCCGGGCTCGTCGAGGAGGTCCGCCGGCTCCAGTCGGCCCCCCGGCCGATGAGCTGGGTGGCGTCGCAGGGCGTCGGCTATCGCGAGGTGATCGAACACCTCTCGGGCGCGGTCGACCTGCCCACGACCATCGCCCGGGTCCAGGCCCGGACTCGCCAGTTCGCCAAGCGCCAGGGGACCTGGTTCCGCGGGCTTTCGGAGGTCCGCCGCGTCGAGGTCGCCCCCGGCGACGACCCCGAAACCCTGGCGCGCCGGCTCGCCGCCGAGATCGGGAACGCCGCGGATTGACCTTCCGGGGTCGCGGCGCTTGTGCTAAGACTCCGGCGGCGGATCGGTCGGGCGCGCGGCGATTGCGCGCACCGAGGCCCCGACCTCGCCGCACCGCACCGCACCGGATCGCGTTCAGTCCTTCCCCGTCGCGTCGCTCGCGGGGAGGGCGTCCCAGGGAGGGGATGACCATATGGGCCGGCGACTCGTCTTGTGGCTTGGCATGGCGCTGGTGGTCGCGTGCGGCCCGACTCGCGCCCTCGGCTTCCAGGCCGACCCCTTCGGGGATCCGGTCGAGGCCCAGGAACCGGCCCCGTTCACCCCGGGCGAGTTCTCGGCGGTCGACGAGGACGAGCCGGGCGACCTCCCCCCCGCGCGGGCGTCGGCGCCGGACATGGAAGCCGCCCCGCCCCCCGTCGCGCCGTCGCCGCGGTTCGCCCGCCCCGCGCCGACCGAGGACGACGCCGTCGAGCGCGTCCAGGCCCCCGCGCCGGCCCCGGCGCCGGCCGCCGCGCCCGCCGCCGCCCCTCCGACCGACGCCGACGGCGGATTCATCACCTCCGCCGAACGCCTCCCCCTGGGGCGGCACGAGGCCGTCGTCAACGTCGAGGTCCAGGCCCCGGCCGAGATGAACCTGAACAAGACGGCGACCGCCGTCATCGTCGTCGCCAACACCGGCTCCTCGGACGTCTTCGACGTCATCGTCCGCGACGAGCTGCCGCCGGGGCTGAAGTTCGTCTCCAGCTCCGTCCCCCCCGACCCGGCCACCGCCGAGCAAGGGCTGTTGATCTGGCGGCTGGGGACCCTCGCCGCCGGCGCCAGCAAGAAGATCCCGATGCAGGTGACCCCCACGCAGGTCGTCCACATGGACCACGCGGCGACCGTCACCTTCCGCGCCGGGAGCAAGGCCCGCAGCCTCGTCCGCGAGCCCAAGCTCAAGGTCGAGGTCATCCAGGCGCCCAGCGTCGCCAGGCAGCTCAAGGGCAAGACGGTCGAATACCGGATCTCCGTCACCAACACCGGCGACGGCCCGGCGCGCGACATCATGGTCCTCGCCAAGCTCGGCCCCGGCCTGCGCCACGAGAGCCTCGCCCGGAGCGAGGACAACAGCCTGGAGCACCCCATCGACGTCCTGGGCCCCGGCGACCGCTACGACCTGCCCCCCCTCGTCGTCGACGCCGCCGCCGGGGGCAAGCAGACCTGCGTCGTGAAGGCCACCAGCGCCGACGTCGTCTTCAACGCCGCCGACGCCGAGGTCGAGCGCTCCATCGACGTCATCGAGCCCATGATCAAGATCGAGCTGGCCGCCCCGGAGAAGCGCTACACCGACACCGTCGGCCAGTACAGCGTCACCGTCGAGAACCCCGGCACCGCCCCGGCCAGGAACGTCCGGGTCTCCGTCGCGCTCCCCGTCGGCGGCCGGACCGGGAAGCTGGTGAAGGTCCCGGAGGACGCCGTCTACGACAACAAGGCCCAGCGCCTGATCTGGAGCATCCCCGAACTCCTCCCGACCAACGACCCGGCCAACCCGACGAGCAAGCCCCTGGTCCTGCCGTTCGAGGTCCGCCTCGGCAGCGTCGGCTACTACGAGGTCACCGCGGAGGCCAAGGCCGACGGCGTCGCCGTCGAGCGCCAGAAGCGATCGACCGACGTCCAGGGCATGGCCGACCTCGACCTCCTGGTCCACGAGGCCAAGCGCGTCGTCGACGTCAACAACACGACCATGTTCCTCATCAAGCTGAAGAATTACGGCACCAAGGAGGCGTCGGCCGTCCAGGTGGAGTTCTTCCTCTCGCCCAACCTCCAGCCCCTGGAGACCTCCGGCGGCCCCGAGGGCCATATCACCAAGACGGAGGACAAGCGGGGCCTCTGCTTCCCCGTGATCCCCCAGATCGCCCCCGGCGCCACGGTGGTCCTCGGCATCAAGGTCAACGCCGAGAAGGCCGATGAGGGCATCGGCACCTGCGAGGTCAACGTCAAGCAGGCCGACACCGCCGCCGTCCTCAAGGGGATGGCCAACGTCAAGATCACCGAGGGCCGCCGCACCGCCGGCGCCGCCGAGCCCGACGTGAAATGAGACGGCCGCCCCGCCGCGATCTAGGGTGTCCAATGAGGGATGAAATGGCGTAATCTCTCCGGCGAGGGCGAGGCGCGACGGCGTCCCGCCCACGGATCCCCCATGCGCACCCGAAGGACGATCGACGTGATCCTGGACATGGATGGCCCTCCCCCCTCGGAGGGCGTGCTGAATCTCGACAAGCCGCCGGGCCTGACCTCGCGCGACGTCGTCAACCGCGTCGCCCGCCTCCTGCCCCGGAAGGTCAAGGCGGGACACGCCGGCACGCTCGATCCCCTGGCCACGGGGGTCCTGGTAATCTGCGTCGGCCCGGCCACGCGCCTCATCGAATACATCCAGCGCATGGGGAAGACTTACCGCTCCACGTTCCGCCTCGGCGCGCGCAGCGACACCCACGACGTCGACGGCGTCGTCGTCCCCGCCGACGACCCCCGCGTCCCCGACCTCGCCGAGATCGAGGCCGCCCTGGCGTCCCAGGTGGGGGTGGTGGAGCAGCTCCCCCCCGCTTACTCGGCCCTGAAGATCGAGGGCAGGCGCGCCTACGACCTGGCCCGCGCCGGCGAGGCCGTCGTCCTGGCCCCCCGCCCCGTCCGCATCGACGAGATCCGCGTGCTGGGCTACGAGTGGCCCCGGATCGACGTCGAAATCACCTGCGGCGGCGGCACTTACATCCGATCCATCGCCCGCGACCTGGGCGAGGCCCTGGGCTGCGGCGCGATCATGGAGGCCCTGGCCCGCACGCGCATCGGCGTCTTCTCCCAGGAGGAGGCCGTGGCCGTGGACGACCTGGACCGGGACACCCTCGGCCAGTTCCTCCGGCCGTCCCTCGACGCCGTCGCCGGACTCCCCCGCGTGACGCTCGACGACGCCGCCCTGGCCGACGTCCGCCTCGGCCGCAAGGTCCCCGGCGACGCCGAGGCGGGCGCGGAGGTCGCGCTGGTCGACGCCGAGGGCCGCCTCGTCGCCCTCGGCGAGGCCGACGGCCGCCTCGTCCAGCCGCGCAAGGTCCTGGCCTAAAATCCCGGGGCCACCCCCCAAGGAATTAGGTCTGGAGAAAATACGCAAGGGGCCTTGATTTCTCTTGCGTCAAGGCTATTTTTGCAGATGATTGCTTTGGTGGGATGACGCGGGCGGTCACCCGCGGCCGACCTGGTCGCGAGAGCCCTCTCCACCGCCCCGCGGGCCCCTTCCACCTTCGACTCCCCGGAAGACCGGCCGACGCCGTCTGTCGACGGGAACTCCCCTCCCAACGTCGGCCGTCCTCCTCGCCCGGGCCCATGCCCTCCCGACCGGGCCACGCCATGCATGACCCGGCCCCTGGGCCGGGCCACCGCGTCCTCCTTCCATCACGACCGCCCCGTGAGGACTACCATGTCGACAACCTCGGACCCACGTCGCGGCTTCACGCTGATCGAGCTGCTGGTCGTCATCGCCATCATCGCCGTCCTGATCGCCCTGCTCCTCCCCGCCGTCCAGGCCGCCCGCGAGGCCGCCCGCCGGTCGCAATGCACGAACAACCTCAAGCAGATCGGCCTGGCGCTGGCCAATTACGAGAGCGCCACGGGCTCGTTCCCGATCGGGGCGACGGCCTACGGCGACAGGGCCACGCTGGATTGCACCGGGAGGCGGCAGCACACGTTCTTCTCGCTGATCCTGCCGAACATGGAGCAGGCGGCGATCTACAACTCGATCAACTTCAGCCTGCGGGCCATCTCCAACGGCGGCCCCTTCGGCCGGGCCGTGGACAGCGGGGCGGCGAACAAGACGGCCCTGCATTCGACCATCGCGTCGCTGATCTGCCCGTCCGACACCGTCGTCTCGCCCGACCCGGCGTCCGTCCGAGGGCGCGGACAGTCCTCCTATTCCGGCGTGGTTGGCCACAAAGACATCCGCCATTTCTGGTATGGCTGCCCCCCGGACGGCGACCAGCCGGCCATCGAGTCCGACGGCGCCTTCGGCGAGGAATACAACTACGGCATCTCCGACATCAGCGACGGCCTGAGCAACACCATGTTCGTCGGCGAGGTCTCCAAGTTCCGCAACGACCCCAACCCGACCCTGGCGAACCAATGGGGCAACTACGCCTACTACACCACGGCCACCGCCGGCGTCACCCGCGTCAGCGCCCTGGCCTACACGCTGGCGAAGCCCAACTCGTCGATGATCGTCCCGGACATCCCGAGCGACGGCTCCTATGGGACCAACTGGGACCGCAACCCGGCGACCCGGTTCCAGGACTTCGGCCAGTGGGGCTTCCGCAGCATGCACCCCGGCGGCGTGAACTTCGTCTTCGGCGACGGAAGCGTCCGGTTTATCAGGGATGGCATCGAGGTGGTCGGCGGCCGGAGCCCCACCAGCGGCTGGGCGACCCCGGGCGTCTATCGCAAGCTCGCCACCCGCAACGGCGCCGAGGTCGTCAGCGCCGACGCCTTCTGACCCGGCCCCGACCGGCACCCACCCTCGCATAGACCCCGGGACCGTTCCGATGATCCATCGCCGCAAGCTCCCCGCCGCCGCCCTCCTGCTCGCCTGCTCGCTCCCGCTCGTCGCCGGCTGCGGCGAATCCGGGGGCGTCTCCGCGGTCCCCGTGAAGGGGGAGGCGTCCGCCGGCGGGTCGTCCACCCAGCCCAAGATGCTCCCCTCGGCCTCCGGCGAATCGGCCGCCCCCGCCGCGGCGGCGAAGGCGGGGGGGAAGCAACTCGCCCCGCTCGAGACCGTGGAGTAACCCCCTCTCCTCGCGAATTCCGCCCGTCGACATCATCTCACGTCCATCGAGGCCCCCGCATCATGACACCGACCAAGCCGGGACGCCGCGGCTTCACGCTGATCGAGCTGCTGGTCGTCATCGCCATCATCGCCGTCCTGATCGCCCTGCTCCTCCCCGCCGTCCAGGCCGCCCGCGAGGCCGCCCGGCGCGCCCAGTGCACCAACAACCTGAAGCAGATCGGCCTGGGGCTGGCCAACTACGAGAGCGCCATGGGCGTCTACCCGCTGGGCTCGCTCCGGTACGGCACCGGCCCGAACCAGGATTGCGGCACCCCTCGCCGCTTCACCCTCTTCGCCTTCATCCTCCCCCAGATGGAGCAGACGTCGGTCTACAACTCGATCAACTTCATGGTCTCCTCGTTCGAGGAGGCGGGGCCCTACGGCACGTCGGTCAACAGCGCGGCGATCAATAGCACCGCCATGAACTCGCGCATCGCCGCCTACGTCTGCCCCTCCGACGGCGTCAGCCGGCCGCACCCGGGGAGCGTCCAGGGCCGAGGCCCCTCCTCGTACGGCGGCGTCGCCGGCAACCGCGACGTCGTCCACTGGTGGAACGGCTGCTCCGGCGGCAACAACCCGGGCATCGAGCCCGACGGCATGTTCAGCTCCGACTACTGCTACGGCATCTCCGCCGTCTCCGACGGCCTCAGCAACACCATGTTCGTCGGCGAGACGTCCAAGTACGTCAACGACCCCGACGGCGACTGGTTCTACCAGTGGACCCAGGACGCCTGGTACGGCTCGTGGATCGCCGACGGCGTGAGCCGGATCTTCGCGTTCGGCCTCACCGTCGCCCCCCCCAACACCCCCCCCGTCGTCCCCGACGTCCCGTCCGACGGCACGTTCGACGTCAACTGGCAGAAGAACCCCAGCAACGCCGTGCTGAAGATGGGCCAGTGGGGCTTCCGCAGCATGCACCCCGGCGGCGTGAACTTCCTGTTCGGCGACGGCAGCGTCCGCTACGTCAAGAACTCGATCCAGGTCGCCGGCCCCGTCGTCAACGGCGAGACGACCAACGGCGTCTATCGCAGCCTGGCCACCCGCAACGGCGGCGAGGTCATCAGCGCCGACTCCTACTGACCCGCGGATCGCGGACGGGCCCGGGGCCGCCCCGCCCCGGCCCTTCCCATCCCCCGCCGCCACGCCTCGACGAGGAGCCATCGGAACATGAAGCGTCTCGCGTCCTTCTCGCTGGTCGGGCTCGTCCTGGCGATCACCGGCTGCACCGGCTCGGGCGGTCCCGAAGCCTTCGCGGCGAACTCCTACGACTCGCCGACGATCCCCGGCGTCGAAGTCCCCCCCCCGCCGGGCGCGGACGGCAAGCCGATCAAGACCAAGGCGTCCACCCGCGTCGGCCTCCAGCAGAACCGCGGCCCCCTCCCCCCGCCTTCCCAGTAACGGCCCCGGCCCCGACCCCACGACCATCCCCGCGAGCCCGGACGCACCCCGTCCGGGCTCGTCGCGTTTCACCGGCGGCTCGCCGACGGATGACCGATCGCCCGCCCCGCCCTCCTGGCACCTTGTCGAGGCCACGCCCAGGAGAAGCCCCCCTTCTCACCTCGTGGTGCTCCCTCGAAAACAGCGTCGAGGGCCCGTCCATCCCCCCTTCTCCCCTCGTGGGAGAAGGTGGCCGAAGGCCGGATGAGGGGGCGACCGGCCTCGCGTCCCTCGGCTCGCGAGGCCCCCTCCGCCGACGCCTCCCGGTCGCGCGCCCCCTCATCCGCCCCTCCGGGGCACCTTCTCCCACGAGGGGAGAAGGGATGCTTGTCGTTGCCCCCCCGGGTTATCGACGGAGCACACTCGTGGGAGACGGGCCCTCATCCGACGTCTTCCCCCCTCGCGGGGGAGGACAGACCGCGAAGCGGTCAGGTGAGGGGGACGACGAGCAGAGGCACCGACGGACTTCGGGAGCCCGTCCGACCGTATGGGGAGCCCGCCGGCCTACCCGATTGGGTTCCCCGCGGTCCGGCCCTTCGGGCCACCTTCCCCCGCCAGGAGGCAGGGCTCGATGGCCATGGCGCGATGGCGTCGACGGCCCCGGGTCGGGCCCCGCGGCCTGTCTGAGATTACTTGCCGGATTCATGAAATCCCACCTCCACGCCCGCGGAGCTTGGATGATGCGGGATTTCATGGCTCCTTGACAATTCGCTGGCGGTGAAGGGGCCAGAGACGCGATGGCCCCGGGGAAAAAGGACGGCACGCGCCGGGCTCGGGCGTCGCGACCCCGCGGCGATCCGTCGCGGCGATGGGTCTCCCGTCGACCGGCACGCCCAGGCCGGGCAATCGACGCGGTGCATTCGAAAACGACGAACGAAGCCAAGCCTCGCGCCCCGTATCTCGGCAACCTGATTAGATTTGGGCCGAAAACCGGGAAGTTCGCGCGCGACGAACGAAGCCAAGTTTCGCGGGGCGTCCGACGGTCGCTGGGCGTGCGACGATCCCCGCCTTGGGGGGCGGGGATCGGCGGAGGTTCGGTCGACGTGGGTCGGCGGCGGGGTCAGCCCCGCGCGTCGTCCTTGTCGAGTTCGTCGGGGGGGGCCCAGTCGGCGGCGAGGCCGGCCTGGCGGCGGAGGCGGTCCATCCAGGCCTGGTCCTGGCGGACGGCGGTCTCCTGGCGGGCCAGCGAGCGGAACCGCATCTCCTCGCCGATGGGGCCGTAGAACTGGCCGAAGTCGACGGGCTCGCGGCGGTCCAGGGCGATGACGTAATAGGTCGTCCGCGGCAGGTTCGGGGCGACGGCGGTCTCCCCCTCCTGGATGCCGAAGTAGGCGTCGCGGAATTCCTTCCCGGCGCGGGGGACGTCGGCGATGGGGGTCTCGACCTGCGGGGCGGGCTCGAACGGGTTGCCGGAGATGCCGCTCTGGCGGCGGGCGACCGGCGGCGGGGTCAGGACCTGGTGGCCGTCGACCTCGTCCTCGTCGACCTTCCCCTGCTTCTCCGACTTGATCCTGGCGGCGAGTTCCCTGGCCGCCTTCTCGGCGAGCGGGCGGGCCTTGTCCAGCTTCCAGGCGTGGACGACCTCGGCGCGGACGTCATCCAGCGGCGGGACCTTGGGGGCCTCGTCCTTGAGCTTGCGGACGAGGTAACGGCCGCCGACGATGTCGGTCAGCTCGACCGGCTCGTAGACGCCGAGCTTGGCGTCGAAGATCTCGTCGACGAACGGGCGGCCGTTGCTGAAGCGCTCCGAGCCCACCTGGGCGCCGGCGATCATGCCGTACTTGGCGGCCTGCTCGCGGGTGAGCATCGGCGAGATCTCGTAGGCGATCCCTTCCTTGGCGGCGATGGCCTTGAGGTCGACCGGCGTGGGCTCCTCGACCTTGGCCTTGGGGTCCTCGGCCCGGTCGTCGAGCATGGTGAGGTAGGCGTCGGCGTAGGGGATCAGGGCCTCGTCGCGGATCTTGGCGAAGAGTTCGTTGATCTCGGCCTGGGCCTTCTCGTCGGCGAGCCGGTCGGCCAGCAGGGCGCGGACGTCGGCGAACGGCTGGACGATCGGCGGGGTGAGGTCGGGGGCGTCGGCGAAGAGGGCCTCGGGCAGCTCGGAGGGGACCTTCAGCTCGGCCTTGTGGTTCTCGTAATAGGTGTGCAGCTCGGCGTCGGAGAGCTTGTCCCGGATCTCGCGGGCGCGGGCGGCGGCGTCGACGGTGACGAACTCGACCTGGGCGCGGCGGGGGATCTTGAAGCCGGGGGTCGGCGAGTCCGGGTCGGGGAGGACGTCCTTGTACTCGTCGTAGAGGGCCTGGACGTCGGCCGAGGAGGGCTCGCCGACCTTGTCGAGGAAGTCCTCGACGGGGATCTCGACGAGCTTGGCGGCGACCCGCTCGTTCTGGCCGCGGTAGGCGCGATAGACGTCGTAGGGGGTGACCAGGGGCTCGCCGCCGAGCATGCGGACCTTGGCGAGCCGGACCTGGTTGGCGATGTCGGCGAGGAGTTGCTCCTGGGTGACGTCGCCGCTGAAGGGGGCGTAGAGCTGCTCGAAGGTCTCGCGGTTGATCCGGTTGTTGGTGACGGCGCGGAGCCAGTCGCGGCCGGTGGCCGTGTCGGCCGGCATCCCCAGGCGGTCGGCCTCCTTCTCCAGGATGAGGGCGTCGATCAGGTCGCGCTGCTTGAGGCCGCCGAAGAAGTCCCGCGTGAACATGGTCAGGCCGAGCATGGAGGCGACCTGGTTGGCGCGGGAGCGCTGGCGGGCCATCTGGTTCAGGTCGCTCAGGTGGATCGACCGGCCGAAGATCCGGGCGACCTCGACGTCCTGGGTGGCGTAGTCGGGGGTCAGCAGCCGGGGGAGGCTGTCGGCCAGGACGAAGCTGAACATGGCCAGGATGGCGAGGGCGGCCAGACCCTTGCGGCGGTGTCGTCGGAAGACCTCGAAAGACATGGAATCCTCGGGTGCTGGCGAGAGGCTTCGGGGGGGCCTCCTGGACCTCCCCCCCTTGACAGGCCCCGTTACCCTAGCTATGCCGCTAGTGTGAAGGATGCGGGGTCGCGGTCGATCGATCCAGAAGCCCCCATCGTAGCAACTCCATCGCCCGGGGCAACACCGGAGTCTCCGCGGGCGGACCCCGGCGGGAATCCGACGGATCGACGCATCCGGATTCTAGGAAAGATCATAGGACAACATCGTGCCGTCAAAGCCATCCCCCAAGTCCGCATCCAAGACCGGCGACGCCAAGGAGCCCAAGGCCAAGAAGCCGAAGGCCGCGGCCGGCGCCGCCAAGAAGGCGGCCCCCAAGAAGGCCGCCGCCAAGGGCACGCGGTCGAAGGCCGGGGCGGCCGACCTCGGCCCCGCCGGCGGGGGGCCGTCGCTGGTGATCGTCGAGAGCCCCAAGAAGGCCAAGTCGATCAACAAGTTCCTCGGCTCGAAGTACATCGTGAAGGCCAGCATGGGCCACGTCCGGGACCTCCCCAAGCGCAAGCTGGGGCTGGACGTCGCCAACGGCTACGAGCCCTCGTACGAGATCGTCCCGACCAAGAAGGACACCATCGGCGACCTGAAGCGGGACGCCCACCGGGCCGACATCGTCTACCTGGCGACCGACCCCGACCGCGAGGGGGAGGCGATCGCCTGGCACCTCCAGCACGCGCTGGAGCTGCCCGACGAGCGGGTCCGCCGGGTGACGTTCCACGAGATCACCGAGCGGGCCGTGCGCGACGCGTTCGGCAAGGTCGGCCCGATCAACATGGACATGGTCAACGCCCAGCAGGCGCGGCGGTTCCTCGACCGCTTCGTGGGCTACCAGCTCTCCCCCCTGCTCTGGAAGAAGGTCGCCCGCAACCTCTCCGCCGGCCGCGTCCAGTCGGTCGCCACCCGGCTGATCGTCGACCGCGAGCGCGAGATCCGCGCCTTCGTCCAGGAGGAGTTCTGGCGGATCACCGCCGTCGTCGCCCCGGCCGGCTCCGCCGCCGAGGGGGAGGGCTTCGAGGCCGCGCTGGCCGAATATGAGGGGAAGAAGTTCGAGGCCAAGACCGAGGCCGACGCCCAGAAGATCCGCGACGTGCTGGCCTCGGAGAGCTACGTCGTCACGAAGGTCGAGGAGGCCGAGAAGCTCGACCGGGCCGACGCCCCGTTCAAGACCAGCACGCTCCAGCAACAGGCCGCCATCCGGCTCCGCTTCTCGGGCAAGAAGACGATGAAGGTCGCCCAGGAGTTGTACGAGGGGATCGACGTCGACGGCAGCGGCCCCGTCGGCCTGATCACCTACATGCGAACCGACAGCCTCCGCGTCTCCAACGAGGCGCTCGACGCGGTCCGCGACCGGATCAAGGACCAGTACGGCGACAGGTACCTGCCGGCCAAGCCGAACCGCTACGCCGCCGGGAAGAACGCCCAGGAGGCCCACGAGGCGATCCGGCCGACCGACCTGGCCCTCTCGCCGGAGCGGATCCGCGACCGCCTGAACCACGACCAGTTCCGGCTGTACGACATGATCTACCGCCGGTTCGTCGCCAGCCAGATGACCCCGGCCGTCTTCACCGTCACCGACGTCGGCGTCACGGCCGGCCCGGGGCTGTTCAAGGCCCAGGGGAAGATCCTCCGGTTCGACGGCCATCGCCGGGTCTGGGCCGCGGCCGGCAAGCAGGAGGACGCCCTCCTACCGCCGATCAAGGTGGACGACCCGCTGGACCTGCGCGACCTCGCCGCCACCCAGCACTTCACCCAGCCCCCCCCGCGCTACAGCGAGGCCACGCTGATCAAGGCGCTGGAGAAGGAGAACATCGGCCGGCCGTCGACCTACGCGCCGATCATCCAGACGATCCAGGACCGCAAGTACGTCGAGCACAAGGACCGGCGGTTCTTCGCGACCGAGCTGGGCATGGTCGTGACCGACGTCCTGGTCAAGCACTTCCCCAAGATCCTCGACCTGAAGTTCACCGGCCGGATGGAGGACGAGCTCGACGAGATCGCCACGGCCAAGGAGGACATGGTCAAGGTCCTCGACGAGTTCTACCATCCGTTCCAGGAGGCGCTGAAGGCCGCCGAGACGGGGATGGAGCGCGTCCAGATCATGACCGACGAGGTGTGCCACGCCTGCGGCGCGCCGATGGTCATGAAGTTCGGCCGCACGGGGGAGTTCCTGGGCTGCTCCAAGTACCCCGACTGCAAGGCCACCCGCCCCGTCGGCGGCGCCCCCCGGGCCGAGGCCGTCGAGAGCGGCCACGCCTGCCCCAAGTGCGCCAAGCCGCTGATGATCCGCGAGAACAAGAAGGGGGAGAAGTTCCTCTCCTGCGCCGGCTACCCGGAGTGCAAGGAATCGTTCGACATCGACGCGGCCGGGAACCCGGTCCCCAAGATGCGCGAGACCGAGCACGTCTGCGAGAAGTGCGGCAAGCCGATGGCCCTGCGCGACGGCCGCCGGGGTCCGTTCCTGGGCTGCACCGGCTACCCCAAGTGCCGCAACATCGTGGCCGTCGACGCCGAGGGGAACCCCCTGCCGACGGTCAAGATCGACATCAACTGCGAGAAGTGCGGCAAGCCGCTGGCGGTGCGCCAGGGCAAGCGCGGGGCGTTCCTGGGCTGCACCGGCTACCCCAAGTGCCGCAACGCCGTCCCGGTCCCGGACGAGCTGAAGGACGAGGTCGCCAAGATGGCCCCGCCCCCGGCCGCCGCCGCCAAGGGACCGGACCTCAAGTCGATCGAGATCGACGAGGTCTGCGACGAGTGCGGCGGCCCCATGACCCCCCGCAAGGGCCGCCGGGGCTACTTCCTCGGCTGCGCCAAGTACCCCAAGTGCAAGGGGACCAAGGAGCCCAGCGCGGGCACCCTGGAGAAGATCAACAACGCCGTCGCCTCGTTCGAGGCCGCCTCCGCCGCCGAGTCGGCCGAGGTCGCCGCGACGGAGTGACGAGGACCGGCCTGTCGCGAATCGCCCCCCCTCCCCCGCCGGGTGGGGGGGCCGTCCGAAAGGCCGGCGGAAGTCGCCGGCCCGGGAGGGCTTGACGCTTATCTGGTGATCGAAGTGAGGAACAACGAATCCAGGAATGACTTGCCCTGGGGAGTCGCGCCGATCCCCTCCATCCCGGCCTTTCCAAGCGACTCGGCGTTGGGCGATGTTCTCGACCGGCTCGACCGCTGGCATGGGGAACTCGCCCACTGGCTGCACATCTGGCGAAGGCGAAACCCCGCGTTTTTTCGGCGATTGCCCGCGATCATCGAGCAGATCCGCCTCTTGCTGAGGCACGCGGGGGATCGCCTCCCCGAAGGGATTCACGCGGGGCATGGTTTCGAGAAACGGGCCCTCCTGGCGGAGTATCACGCGCTACTGGCGCGGGCCCTGGGCGAAACGCGCGGGTGGGAAGAGGTCGGCGAGGCCGACAGGGAATTCAAGCGGGCCATGTCGCTGGCGCCAGAGGTCGCCGACTACTGGTACGAATATGTCCGACACCTGATCCTGGGAGGGCGGATCGGGGAAGCGTTGGACGAGATCAACGCGGTGGAGCCGCGTCTCATCCAGACGGAGCGGGAATCGATTGCCCAGCACATCATCAATTGGGCTTTGACCTACCCGGAACTCGGATTCGGCATCCGCGCCGACATCATCAAGCATTGCATCTCGCTGATAAGCCGGGAGGGGACCGGCCTCCTGGTCCGGGGCTGTCCTCTCCCGCGCCCCCCGGGCATGAAATGGCAGCGATCCGAGATACTCCGCGTTCTGTGGGCCGGGATGCAGTGCGGCATGCCCGTGGACGAACTCTGTAAGCGCGAGGGGATCGACGAGGCCACCTATTATCGGTGGCGGAAGCGATACCTGCCCCCGGAATGGGGTGGAGAGCCGGCCCTGGTGTAAATCGCGCCCCTTGATGCCCCCGGTTCTCGTCCCGGCCGGGCGATCGCCGTGGCGTGGGCTTGGCAGTGGGCGCCATGGTGACCAGTACGTCGCGCCCCCCGCGGCGACGGATCACATCTTTCCCCGGGCCGCCTCCGCCGCCGAGTCGGCCGAGGTCGCCGCGACGGAGTGACCGCCTGGCGCGCCACGCCGGGCCCCGTCCGGGGGCCCGGCGTCGCCCCGAGGGATCAACGCCGCGACCCGCGTCGACGATACGCATCGCGGCGTTGAAGATTCCCATCGCGACGTAATATCGGCCGCCGAGTCTGCTAGGTTCGTCCTCGATCCGTGGATGAGATTGTTCATCCTGCAATCTGGACGCTTTCCTGGAGAATCGACGTGCTGAAGCCCTCCCGCTTCCTCCACCGATTTGGCGCCATCGCCGCCGCGCTGCTGGTCGGCCTGTCGGCCCAGGTCTCGGCCGATACGGTCGTCTACTCCAACAACGGCCCGCCGGGCGACCTGGAGACCGGCGCGTTCGTCTCCTTCGGCGGCACCCCCTGGTCGTCCGGCAACACGCGAAGCGGCGGCGAGATCGGGATCCGGACGAACTTCGCCCAGTCCGGCAACGGCTCGATGTATCTGCGCACGAGCAGCGCCAGCGGCGCCGCCGAGGCGATGTACTGGACCGGGGATTCGCTAGGCGCCCTCGATAACCTGATCGGCCTCTCGTACGACTGGTACCGGTCGTCGGCCAGCAGCGCCGCCGTCTCCGCCATCGCGGCGCCCGCGCTGGGCATCTATGTCTCCGACGAGGCGGGCAGCTCGGGCTGGATCAACTACGAGCCCTACTACAACCGGACGGAATCCCCGTGGTCGGCCCCCGTCGACGCGTGGACGACCGCCGACGCCCACGACGATGGCGAAGCCCTGTTCTGGTCCCGGATCACGGGGACGTGGAAGTCGCAGTCCCTCTCGGCCTGGCAGGACGAGCTCGCCGGATACCAGGTCTACGCCGTCGCCGGATTCATCGGCTCGGGCGCCAGCGGTGATTACATCGCCGCCATCGACAACATCAGCTGGCAGTTCGACGGTTCCGACGCCGTCACCTACAACTTCGAGGTCGTGCCCGAGCCTTCGAGCGTCCTCATGGGCGTCATCGCCGGCGGCCTGGGGCTCGCCGCCGCGGCCCGTCGCCGCTTCAACCGCGCCTGAGCCGGCCCCGCCTCCACGGAAAAGCCCGATCGACGCCCCCGACCTCCCGGGGGCGTTCGCGTTTTCACGCCCCGGACGGCCGGGCGATCGCCGTGGCGTGGGCCGTGGCGTAGGTGCGGCAGTGGGCCATCGAGACCAGCACGTCGCCCACCTTGCGGGAGCGGATCACGTCCTTCGCCGGGCCGCCGACCATGACCACCGGCCGCCCCCGGGGGCCGACCCGGATCTCGACGTCGGACCACGAGACCCCCTCCACCCGGCCGGTCGCCAGCGCCTTCATCACCGCCTCCTTCGCCGCCCAGTGCGCGGCGAACTGCTCGATGGCCCGGCGGCGGGAATGGCAGTAGCGGATCTCGCGCTCGGTGTACACGCGCTGCAGGAACAGCTCGCCGTGGCGCTCGATCATCGCCCCGATCCGCAGGCACTCGACGATCCCCGACCCCACCCCGACGATCTCCATCTCGCCCCCCTTCGCCGCCCGATCGGAAATCACCGCACCAGCTTAACGCGCGCCCCGGCCGGGCGGGTAGGATGCCACGGTCGCGACGGCCGCCCCGCGCGGGGCGGGGGGAAATCGGATCGCCCGGTCGCGACCCCGCCGCTATACTTCTGGAGACTAGACCCCCGGACCCGGAACCCGGGCGACCCGCCCAGAGCAAGGACCGCGATGGACCTCCTCGCCGACCTGACGCCCCCCCAGCGCGAAGCCGTCCAGCACGTCGACGGCCCCCTCCTCGTCCTGGCCGGAGCCGGGTCGGGGAAGACCCGCGTCATCACCCGCCGCGTCGCCTACCTGCTGCGCCGGGGGATCCCCGCGCACAGCATCCTCGCCCTCACGTTCACGAACAAGGCGGCCGGCGAGATGCGCGAGCGCATCGAAACCGTGGTCCCCGGCGCGAAGATCTGGGTCGGCACCTTCCACGGCTTCTGCGCCCGCCTCCTCCGCTCCTACGGCTCGCTCGTGGGGCTCGACGCCTCGTACACCATCTACGACCAGGCCGACCGCCTCCGCACCGTCCGCGCCGTGCTCGACGCCCTCGGCGTGGAGGAGTCGCCGATCACGCCGGAGAAGATCGAGTCGGCCATCAGCCGGGCCAAGAACGACCTCGCCAGCCCCAAGGCCCTCGCCCACCGCGCCCGCGACGACCGCGACCGCCTCGTCGCCAAGGTCTACGCCGCGTACGAGGAGCGCCTGAAGGCCGCCTCCGCCGTCGACTTCGACGACCTGCTCGTCCACGTCGTCAAGATCCTCAAGGAGCATCGCGACGTCCGGGCCGAGCTGGACGCCCGCTACCGCTACGTCCTGGTCGACGAATACCAGGACACGAACATGGCCCAGTACGCCATCGTCAAGGCCCTGTCCGTCGACCACCCCAACCTCTGCGTCACCGGCGACCCCGACCAGTCCATCTACGGCTGGCGCGGCGCCAACCTCTCGAACATCCTGGAGTTCGAGAAGGACTACGCCTCCGTCAAGGTGGTCAAGCTCGAGCACAACTACCGCAGCACCAAGAACATCCTGGCCGTCGCGGATCACCTGATCCACTACAACGTCAACCGCAAGGCCAAGAACCTCATCACCGAGAACCCCGACGGCGAGCTGGTGAACATCACCACCTACGCCCGCGAGACCGAGGAGGCCGAGGGGGTCGCCGGCCGGATCGCCAGCCTCGTCCGCGAAGGGTCGTACAACTACTCGGACGTCGCCGTCTTCTGCCGGATCACCGCCCTGACGCGGACCTTCGAGCAGGCGTTCCGATCGGCCCGGATCCCCTACCAGATCGTCGGCGGGGTGTCGTTCTACGAGCGGCAGGAGGTCAAGGACGTCGTCTCGTACCTGAACCTCATCAACAACCCCAAGGACGATTTGGCGTTCAGCCGCGTGGTGAACGTCCCGCCGCGGGGCCTGGGGAAGACGTCGTTCGACCACCTGATCGCGTTCGCCCGCGACCGCGAGCTGCCCCTGCTCGACGCCGCCCGCCGCGCCCGCGAGGTGCCGGGGCTGAAGGAGAAGGCGATCCGGGCGTTCCTCGACTTCACCGCCCTGTTCGACGAGTTGGCCACGCTGCGCGACCACCCGGCGGAGGTCGTCATCCTCCAGACGATGGAGAAGTCCGGCTACCGCCAGCACCTCAAGGCCGACTCCAAGGGGGACGGCGAGGACCGGCTCGCGAACCTGGAGGAGCTGATCACCGCCGCGCGCGAGTTCGACCTGGAACACCCCGGCTCCACGATCCAGGACTTCCTGGCCGACATCACCCTGGCGTCGCCCGTCGACCGCTGGGACCAGGAGACCGGCGCCGTCACGCTGATGACCCTCCACGCCGCGAAGGGGCTGGAATTCCCGGTCGTCTTCATCATCGGCCTGGAGGAAGGGCTCCTCCCCCACAGCCGGGCGTTCGAGAACCCGACCGAGCTGGAGGAGGAGCGCCGGCTGTTCTTCGTCGGGATCACCCGGGCGCGGAAGGAGCTGTACGTCAGCCGCTGCCGCATCCGGACCTTCCGCGGCCAGCAGCAGGCGACGGCGCAGTCGCGGTTCCTGATGGAGCTGCCCGAGGACTTCCTGACGTTCGACGACCGCTCGGGCGTGTCGACCGTCGAGACCCGCTGGGGGTCGCCGTCGAGCGGCTACACCAGCTACGCCCCGCGGAGGCCGCAACTGCCGCAAGCTCAGTCGCGCACGGACCGCGCCGCGACGCCCGCCCCGAGCGGCTTCCGGCTGACGACCGCGGCGCAGCTCGGCGGCGGCGGGGGCGCCGCGCCGGTCGCCCCGCCGAAGCCCGGCGAGCTGGACTCCTTCCGGCCCGGGGCGTCCGTGCTGCACCCGCAGTACGGCCTGGGGCGGATCGTGGCGATCGAGGGGGCGGGCCCCAACCGCAAGGGCCGCGTGGCGTTCACCCTGGCCGGCGAGCGGACGTTCGTCCTGGCCAAGTCCCCCTTGAAGCTGGTGGGCAAGGCGGGCGCGGGCCCGCGCTGACGCACCCCTTCGGACCGAGACCGCAGCCATGACCGCGAACGCGAACGCCAGGCCCCCGCATCGGGGCCCCGCCCGCCTGGGCGTGAACATCGACCACGTCGCCACCATCCGCCAGGCGCGCCGGGGGGTCGAGCCCGACCCGATCTGGGCCGCCGCCGCGGCCGAGCTGGGGGGGGCCGACGGGATCACCATCCACCTCCGCGAGGATCGCCGGCACATCCAGGACCGCGACCTCCGGCTGCTCCGCGAGACCGTCCAGGTCGACCTGAACCTGGAGCTGTCGATCGAGCCCGAGATGGTGGCGATCGCCGTCGCGACCCGCCCCGACCAGGTGACGATCGTCCCCGAGCGCCGGGAGGAGGTCACGACCGAGGGGGGCCTGGCCATCACCCCCCGCCGCCAGGCGGTCGCCGAGGCCGTGAACCGCCTGCGCGACGCCGGGATCCGCGTCGCGGCGTTCCTGGACCCGGATCCGGCGGAGATCGACGCGGCCGTCGCGCTGGGGGTCGAGGCGATCGAGCTGCACACCGGCCGCTACGCCGACGCCCGCGAGGGCCGCGACCGCGACGCCGTGCTGGGGTCGCTCCGGGACGCCGGCGCGCGGATCGTCGCCGCCGGCGTCGGCCTGCACGCCGGCCACGGGCTGGACTATCGCAACGTGGCGGACGTCGCCCTGATCCCCGGGATGGCCGAGCTGAACATCGGCCACGCGATCGTCTGCCGGGCCGTCTTCGTCGGCCTGGAGGCGGCCGTCCGCGAGATGAAGGGCAGGATCGAGGCCGCGCGCTGAAGGGGCGAGGCCGCTCGTTTCGAAACATGATCGCGGACGGGCCTCCCTTCCCCGGCCCGCCGCGAGGCCCTAAGATATCGGATCATGGGCGCGGCCCGGCACGCCCCCCGCGGGGTCGCGACCCCGCGAGGAGCCGCCGGGATTCCAGATGTGATCGCGCCCGAACGCGACGACGCAGACGTTGGGTGCTTCTTCCATGGCGAGCAAGGGACGGATTTTCGCCGGCTGCACGGTGGCGCTGGCGACCCCATTTCGGGACGGCGAGGTCGACGAGGCCGCGCTGCGGGCCTCGGTCGAATGGCAGGTCGAGCAGGGGACGCCCATCCTCAGCCCGGTCGGGACCACCGGCGAGGCGCCGACTCTCTCGCACGTCGAGCACGAGCGCGTGATCGCGATCGTGGTCGAGACGGCGGCCGGCAGGGCGAAGGTCGTGCCCGGGACCGGCTCGAACTCCACGGCCGAGGCGATCCGGCTGACGAAATTCGCCGCCCGCGCCGGCGCCGACGGGGCCCTGATGGTCTCGCCGTACTACAACCGGCCCGCCCAGGAGGGGCTGTACCGCCACTTCGCCGCCGTGGCCGAGGCGGTCGACCTGCCGATCGTGCTGTACAACATCCCGGCGCGGACCGGGCGGAACATGGAGCCCGAGACGATCGAGCGGCTGGCCGCGATCCCCTCGATCGTGGCGATCAAGGAGGCCGCCGGCTCGCTCGACCAGGTCAGCGACATCCTCAGCCGGACCGACCTGACCGTCCTCTCGGGGGACGACAGCCTGACGCTGCCGATGCTGGCCGTCGGCGCCGAGGGGGTCGTCTCCGTCGCCGCCAACCTCGTCCCCCGCGACGTCCGCGGGCTGATCGACGCCTTCCAGCGGGGCGACGCCGTCGCGGCGCGCGAGGCCCACGCCCGGCTCTTCCCCCTCTGCCGCGACCTGCTGGGCCTGGCTCCCAACCCGGTCCCGCTGAAGGCCGCGATCGCCCTGCTCGGCCGGGGCCGCGACGAGGTCCGCCTCCCGCTCTGCGCGCTGGACGAGGCGTCCGTCGCGAAACTCTCCCGCGCTCTCGCCCGATATGGCCTCCTGAAAGCCTGAAAATCTCGCGAGCCGCCAGGATTCGCGTGCCACGACCTTGACAATCGGCTATCATTAAGATGTCGGCATACCGGGACCGGGTCTCGACGACCCGGACCGGCCGGACCGCTCGTCCGACGAACCTCCTCCGTCCCCGCGGGCCCCGCGCGTCGCCGCGACGGCCCGACCCAAGAACCTTCATACCCTCCGAGATCATCCAAGCCCCGGCCCGCGGCGTCGCGCCAAGGGGGGGCGTCCCCGGCGTGTCACGGACCCCATCTCCTAATTCCTTCGTCCGAATCCCGGGCGATCTCGAACCCCCAACCCGAACCCGAGGATCCCCGCGATGGCCCGAAAGGCGACCACTTCGAACGGCAACGGCGGCGCGAAGACCGAGGCCGAGGCGACGACGACGCCCGAGGTGTCGGACCAGTCGATCCGCGAGCTGGCCCAGGTCTTCAAGCTGCTGAGCGACGAGACCCGCCTGCGCATCCTGTTCCACCTGGCCCTCTCCGAGGAGGGGGAGCTGCACGTCACGGATCTGTGCAACCGCCTGGGGCAGAGCCAGCCGGCGGTGAGCCACCACCTGGCGCTCCTGCGGGTCTCCAGCCTGATCGAGTCCCGTCGCGAGGGGAAGCACAACTACTACAGCGTGCGGACCGAGCACTTCGGCGACCTGCTCCTGAGCCTCTTCGCCGCCGCCGGCGAGACGCCCAAGAACAAGAAGTACCGCTTCCACGACTTCGTGCTGAACTACACCGGCGCCTGAGGCCGAAGTTGATCGGTTCGCCTTGACCCCCCGGGGGCGTCGCGGCAGAATGCCGGCGTCTGCCCCCCGGGGCGCGCGGACCTCGCGGGAGCGCGGGGGACGGGCCGCCCGGATGGACCTCGGGCGGGCGCGGTCTGGGCGTCGGGTCGCCGTCGCGGCGGCGGGGAAAAGGAGTTTCACCGATGGTTCTCTCGTCTCGTCTCATCGTCGCGGCCGGCCTGGGCGTCGTGGGCGCCGGCCTGCTCTCCGCCCCGATCCAGGGCCAGCAGGACGGCGCCGTCCGCAAGACCAGCGCCGGGGCCTCCCAGTGGACCCCCGGCACCGCCCCGGTCCTCGGGACGATCGACCTCGACGCCGTCTTCCAGAGCTACGAGAAGGTCAAGTACGCCAACGAGGAGTTCAAGGCGGCCATGGTCGCCAAGCGTGGCGAGCTGGCGAAGCTCCAGAACGACATGGCCCAGGAGGCCGAGGTCCTCCAGCGCTACGCCCCGGGCCAGGAAGAGTACAAGAAGCAGGAATTCAAGCTCACGGAGATGAAGGCCCGCCTGGAGGCCACCCGCGAGCAGGCCGAGCGCGAGTTCCAGGACCGCGAGGCCCAGGCGATGGCCAACCTGTACAACGAGGTGACCGAGGTCGCCAAGCGGATCGCCAAGGCGCGGAAGATGACCTACGTCATGAAGGTCACGAACCAGACGCCCAACGGCACCAACCCGCAGACGGTCATGGCCGCGATGGCCAACCCGATGATCTACTTCGACACGGCCAACGACATCACGCAGGACGTGATCCACAACCTCAACCGGACCTACAAGGAGTCCGGCGGCCAGATCGTCAAGGAGGCCCCCGCCGCGGGCGCGGCCGGCGCCCTCCCGGCGGGCGGGGCTCCCCCGACCCCGGCCGCCGCCGCCGGCGCCGCCAAGGCGGCCGTCCGCTGAGTCGAGCCCGGCCCGGCCGAGGGGACGATCGATCGATCGTCGTCCCCGGCCCGGCCGCCCACCTCCCCGGCGCGGGCCGAGGCCCGCCCCCGGGGCGACGTCCCGATCATGGACCGAACGGGACCACCACCAGCCCCGGCTTCACGTCAGGCGCCGCGACGGCCGCCGAGCCGGGCGAAAGGACCAGGGAAGGCATGCTCGTCTCCAAGCGCCCCCAGCGCACGCTCGCCCGCGACGCCGAGATCGCCGGCGTCGGCTTCTTCCTCGGCGCCGACGTCCGGATGCGGTTCCTCCCCGCCGAGCCCGACTCGGGCGTCCGCTTCGTCCGCGTCGACCTGCCGGGGCGGCCCTCCGTCCTCGCCAGGATCGACCACGTCGTCCCCGCCCAGCGCAGGACCGCCGTGCAGGACGGCCCCGCCCGGGTCGAGATGATCGAGCACGTCATGGCGGCGCTCGCCGGCATGCGGGTCGACAACTGCGTGATCGAGATCGACGCGGCCGAATGCCCCGGCCTCGACGGCTCCAGCCGGGCCTACGTCGAGATGATCGAGGCCGTCGGCGTCGTCGACCAGGACCGCCCCCGCCAGGCCCTCGTCCTGGAGCGGTCGTTCGTCGTCCGCGAGGGGGACGCCGTCCTCGCCGCCAACCCGGGCAACGCCGAGGGCCTGACCCTCTCGTACCACCTGGACTACGGCCCCTCGTCCCCCATCGGCGGCCAGAGCTTCCTCCTGGAGCTCACCCCGGAGGGCTTCCGCGACCAGATCTCCCCCAGCCGCACCTTCCTGCTGGAGCAGGAGGCCAAGGCCCTCCGCGCCATGGGGATCGGCCTCCGGGCCACCGAGGCCGACGTCCTGCTGTTCGGCCCCGACGGCGTCGTCGGCAACAGCCTCCGGTTCGCCGACGAGTGCGCCCGCCACAAGGTCCTGGACATGGTGGGCGACCTGGCGCTCCTGGGGATGGACCTGCACGGGTTCGTCGTGGCCCACCGCTCCGGGCACCACGCCAACGCGGCGCTGACGCGGAAGCTGGCCCAGTCGGTCCAGAAGGAGGCCGGCCGCGACGACCGCCCGAAGCCCCAGCTCCCCGTCCGGGCCGACGGCACGATCGACATCCACGGCATCCTCGACATCCTCCCCCACCGCTACCCGATGCTCCTGCTCGACCGCGTGCTGGAGCTGGATCCGGCGAGGCGCGTGGTGGGGATCAAGAACGTGACCTTCAACGAGCCGTTCTTTCAAGGCCACTGGCCCGGCCGGCCGATCATGCCGGGGGTGCTCATCATCGAGGCGATGGCCCAGGCCGCCGGGGTCCTGATCGCCTCGGGTGTGAACCGCGCGGGCAAGGCCGCCGTGATCGCGTCGATCGACGACGTGAAGCTGCGCCGGCCGGTGGTCCCGGGCGACCAGCTCCGGATCGAGGTCGACGCGCTGAAGATCAAGCCGACCTCGGCCAGCGTGGCCGCCGTGGCCCGGGTGGACGACGCCCTGGCCGCGCAGGCCCGGATCCGATTCGTGCTCGTCGACGCCGCCCCGGCCCCCTGACCGCCCCGGCGCGGGCCGACGCGGACACTCCCCCAACCCGGACGATCGGCTGTAGGAACCCACTCATGGCCACCATGATCGCTGACACCGCCCATATCGACCCCCGCGCCGAGATCGCGGACGACGTCGAGATCGGCCCATATTGCGTGATCGGCCCCGAGGCGCGGATCGGCCGCGGCTGCCGGCTGATCGCCCACGTCTGCATCCTGGGCCACGTCTCCCTGGGCGACAACAACGTCGTCCACCCCAACTCGGTCCTCGGCGGCGAGCCCCAGGACTTCACCTACAAGGGGGAGCCGACCCGGCTGGAGATCGGCGACGACAACACCTTCCGCGAAGGCGTCACCATCCACCGCGGCACCACCAAGGAAGAGGGCGTCACCCGCGTCGGCTCGCGCAACTACTTCATGGCCAACGTCCACGTCGGCCACGACTGCCTGCTGGGCGACAACATCCTGATCGCCAACAACACCATGCTGGCCGGGCACATCCACATGGATTCCCACGCCACGGTCTCCGCCGGCGTCGGCCTCCATCAGTTCGTCCGCGTCGGCGCGTACAGCTACATCGGCGCCCTGACCCGCGTCTACCACGACGTCCCCCCGTTCATGCTCGTCGAGGGGAACCCCTCCAAGGTGCGCTGCATCAACATCGTCGGCCTCAAGCGGCACGGGATCGCCCCGGAGGCGATCACCGCCCTGCACGAGGCCCACCGCCTGATCTACCGCGCCCGGATGGCCGTCAAGCAGGCCCAGGAAGTCCTCTCGGCCCACGGCCAGATCTTCCCCGAGGTCCGCCGCCTCCTCGACTTCATCGACTTCCAGCAGCAGGGCCGCCACGGCCGCGGGCGCGACCGCCCCCGGGTCGCCGCGTCCGCCTGACCGGCCCCGCCTCGCCCCTCCCCGCGCCGGATCGCGCGGGGACGCACGCAGCAGAGACACGGAGAGTCCCACCGATGAACCCCACGCGCGTCGCCGTCGTCGGCGTCGGCCACCTGGGCCGCCACCACGCCCGGATCCTGGGCTCCATGCCGGGCGTCGAGCTGGTCGCCGTGGCCGATTCCCGCCCCGAGCAGGCCCGCGCGGTCGCCGAGGGGCTGGGGGTCCGCGCGGTCGTCGACTACCGCGAGCTGATCGGCCAGGTCGACGCCGTCTCGATCGCCGTGCCGACCGTCCTGCACCGCGAGGTCGCCGGGGCGTTCCTGGAGGCGGGCATCCCCGCGATGGTCGAGAAGCCGCTCGCCGGCACGGTCGCCGAGGCCGAGGAGCTGGTCGAGCTGGCCCGCGCCGCCGGGGCGACGCTCCAGGTCGGCCACGTCGAGCGGTTCAACCCGGCGCTCGACGCCCTGCGCGAGTCCCCGCTGCGGCCGAAGTTCCTCAGCGGCGAGCGGATGGCCGTCTACACCTTCCGCTCCACCGACGTCGGCGTCGTCTTCGACCTGATGATCCACGACATCGACCTGGTCCTCAGCCTGGTCGATTCGCCGGTGAAGTCGGTCTCGGCCGTCGGCGTCGCGCTCTTCGGCGACCACGAGGACGTGGCCGACGCCCGGATCGAGTTCGAGAACGGCACGATCGCCACGCTGACCGCCAGCCGCGCCAGCTACGCGACCTCGCGCAAGATGCGGGTCTGGGGCGCCGAGGGCTACGCCTCGCTCGACTTCGGGGCCCGGAAGGCGACCATCGTCCGCCCGTCCGAGGAGTTCCTCGCCGGCGGCGTCGACCTGGAGGGCGTGGACCTGACCAAGCCCGCCGCGATCAAGGACCACCTGTTCGGCAAGGTGCTGCGGGTCGACCAGGTCGAGCCCCCGCCGTGCGACCAGCTCACGATGGAGCTGGCCGACTTCGTCGCCGCCGTCCGCGACGGCTCCCGCCCGCGGGTCACCGGGGAGGCCGGCCTGGCCGCCGTCCGCCTGGCCGACCGGATCGTCGCCGCGCTGGAGGCCCACCGCTGGGAGGCCGACGCCGACGCCCCGGCCCCGTCGACCCCGTCGCACCCGGCCTCGACCCTCCGCGGCCCCCACGCCTGGCGCAAGGCCCCCGCCGACCGCCGGCCCTCCGTCGCCGGCTGACCGCCCCCCCCCGACGGCGCTTGCCAGCCGCGGGGTGTATCGATTAAACTGTCCCCGTCGAGGCCTGCGCCCGGAGTCCGGCCGTTTCGTCCGGCCGACCCGCGCGGGATGTCCCGCGACCGCCCCGCGGCGGTCCTTTTCTTTTCCCCTACCGCGCGAAGCGACGCAGGATTCGTTCGATGGCCAAAGACGCCAAGAAGTCCAAGGACGCCGCCGAGGCCGCCGACAAGCCGGCCGAGGCCCCCCGCCAGCCGGCCGACCCGCGCCTCAAGTACGTCAAGAAGTTCCACGGCCGCTTCCTCCCCCGCGGCCCCCTGCGCGACCGCCACACCGCCCTCTTCGCCCGCTGGAACAGCGGCGAGGACCACGGCGGCGTGACCGTCGAGGAACTCCGGTCCCTCTACGAGGACTGGCGCGCCTCCCGCCAGAAGGGCCCCAAGAAGCCCGCCACCGCCTGAGCCACAAGCCCACTCGCGCGAGTTATTATCCCCCCCTTCTCCCCTCGTGGGAGAAGGTGCCCCGCGGGGGCGGATGAGGGGGCGCGCGAACGAAGGCCGGCGGGGTTCCCCCTCATCCGGCCTTCGGCCACCTTCTCCCACCAGGGGAGAAGGGATGCGAATTATCGGACCTCCAGGCGGCTCGCTCATGAGCCGCCCCGAGGCACCCCTCGCCGCTCAGGCGTACACCCGGGTCTCCCGCTCGCGGACCACCGCGCCGTGCTCGTTCAGGAAATCGAGGCAGCGACGGGGGATGCGGCACTGGAGGACGACGCGGTCGCGGTCCTCGTCGTAGGTCCGGTCGTGGATCTGGGCATGCTGGGCCAGGTAGGCCAGCACGCGGCCGTCGGCGACGCTCGTCTCGATCTCGGCGTCCATGGCCGAGTCCAGCAGGGCCAGCCGGACGGCGTGCTCCAGGGAGTCCAGCCCCTCTCGCTTCGCGGCGCTGATGCAGACCGAGTCGCGATGGTTGGCGCGGAGGACGTCCAGGTAGGAACGGTCGGGGACCTTGTCCGCCTTGTTCAGGACGAGCAGGGTCGGGTGGTCCTTCAGGCCGAGTTCCTCCAGGACCTCGGCGACGGCCTGGACCTGCATCTCCGCGTCCGGGCTGGACGCGTCGACGACGTGCAGCAGCAGGTCGGCCTGGCGCGCCTCCTCCAGCGTCGCCTTGAACGAGGCGACCAGGGAGTGAGGCAGATCTCGGATGAACCCGACCGTGTCCGACAACAGCGCCGCGCCGCCCCCGCGGAACCGCCACTTGCGCGTGCGGGTGTCCAGCGTGGCGAACAGCTTGTCCTCGACCAGCACGCCGGCGTCGGTCAGGGCGTTCATGAGGGTGCTCTTGCCGGCGTTGGTGTAGCCGACGAGCGAGACCGTGGGGAAATCCCCGCGGCCGGCGACCTCGCGCTCCTTCCGCGCCTGGATCTTGCCGAGCTTCCCCTTCAGCTCCTGGATGCGGTGGACGACCAGCCGCTTGTCCTCTTCGAGCTGCTTCTCGCCCGGCCCGCGGACGCCGACGCCCCCCTTGTAGCGCGACAGGTGGGTCCACATCCGCTTCAGCCGCGGCATGGCGTATTCGAGCTGCGCCAGCTCCACCTGGAGGTGGGCCTCGTGGCTGCTGGCGTGGACGGCGAAGATGTCGAGGATGACCTCGGTGCGGTCGACGACCTTGACGCCCAGCGCCTTCTCCAGGTTCCGGGTCTGCCCCGGGCCCAGGTCGGAGTCGAACACCACGACGTCGGCCTCGTACGCCTCGACCAGGCCCTTCAGCTCCTCGACCTTGCCCGATCCGATAAACGTCGCGACGTCCACCTGCTGACGCTTCTGGAGCATCGTGCCGACCGTCTCCAGGCCGGCCGTCTTCACCAGGCCGCGGATCTCGTCCAGGGGATCATCGGTGTTGTACGTCGCCCCCGGCAGGATGACCCCGACCAGGATCGCGCGCTCGCGATTCCCCATACGCTCGTTCCGGCTCGTATCGATCAAGTGGGCTGATTCCTCGCTCTTTGCGTAAAGGTCCGCGACGGGGCCGCGCCCCGACGGCGCGGTCGGATTTTAAGGAGGCCGTCGCGATGCGTCAACGACGACCGACGGACTCCCCCGCGACCAGTATACGTCTAGACGCATGTCGGAGGCCGATGGTTCGCCATCTCGCCGCGATTCCCGGGGGGGCGGGACGGCGCGCGGGACGGCCCAATTCCGTCCCCTCTCCCGCCGGGAGAGGGCAGCCGCGCCAGCGGCGGGTGAGGGTCGCCGGATTTCGGGGACGCCGCCGGTCGCGCCGACCGTGAACCGTCGCTACTCTCGAACTCCGACGACCCTCACCCGGCCCTTCGGGCCACCCTCTCCCGGGGGGAGAGGGGACGCGCGTTTCACGCTCGCCGGGGGAGGCGCGGCCGTCGCTATCCTCGAATAGCGACGGCCCGCGACCGATCCGATGCCGCCCCGCTCAGTTGTTCTGCGAGGCTTCCAGCAGGCGGGCGAGCTGCTGGAAGTCGGAGCCCAGCTGGATGAAGCGGACGACCGTGACGAGGGTATGGGGGTCGATCAGGGTGTCGAAGGGGACGAAGGTCAGGTCGAGCTGGCCGGCGGTCGAGATCATCACGCCGTCGTACTGGTGCTCGACCAGGGCCCGCATGGCGCCGACGCCGAGCTGGCTGCCCAGCATCACGTCGAAGGCGACCGGCGGGGCGCAGCGGGCCTCGTAGCCGAGCTGGACCGGGGTGATCCGCCGCTCCTTGCCGGTCCTCTCCTTGTAGGCCTTGGAGACCAGGTTGTTGACCAGCCGCGCCATGTTCGTGGCGCCCAGCCGCAGGTGGCCGTGCTCGTCGAACTGGGCGCCCTCGAGGTGGGCGCTGGGGAGGAACGAGGCGAGCCCCTCGGCCAGGACGACGACGCCGTGCTCCTTGCCCAGCTTCTCGCGGCTCAGCATGAGGTCGACGATCTTGCCGACGAAGGCGTCCATGCTCATGATCTTGCGGACCGTGGAGACGCCCGTCTTCGGGTCGGTGACGGTCTCCTCGGTCATCAGGTCGCCGACCATGTCCTCGACGCTCATCACGAGGCTGGCCTCGCTGGCGATGGCGGCCCCGTAGGCGAGCCAGCCGGCGGAGCGGCCCATGCACTCGGCGATGAAGTAGCCCTGCGTGGCCTCGCCGTCGGCGATGAGGTTGCGGATCTCCTCGGCCAGCGTCTCCACGGCGGTGAAGTAGCCGAACGTGAAGTCGATGCCGCGATAGTCGTTGTCGATCGTCTTGGGGACGTGGACGACCGAGATCCGCTTGGAGTCGGCCGGCAGCGCCTCCTGGAACAGCCGGAACTTGTTGGCCGTCTTCAGCGTGTCGTCGCCGCCGATGGAGACCAGCGCGTCGACCCCCAGCGAGCAGAGCGCCTCGTACACCGTGCGCAGCGGGGCGGTGCGCCTGGCGTCCTTGAGGTGCTCGGGCGCGGAGACGTCCTTGCCCGGGTTGGTGCGGGCGGTGCCGATCATGATCCCGCGGGTGTTGCGGGTGCGGCGGAGCTTCTTGTCGGTGAGCAGGACGTAGTCGCGCCCCTCCTGCATCGGGCGGTCCGGGGCGAACTGGACGAGGTTCGAGTAGCCGTGGAGCACGCCGACGACCTCGACCCCCTTGCTGAGGAACGACGCGGCGCAGGTGGAGATGACCGCGTTGGCGGCCGGGGCCGGCCCGCCGGCGAAGAGGATCGCGACGCGCTTGACCGTGCGTCCCGTGGCCTTCACGGCGGGGCTCGAAGAGGCGGACATAGAGTCTCCGTCCAGTTCCCTGGATCTTGGAAGATGCGTTCGGTGGGGGTGGGAAGAACCCGGGGATGCCCGGGGCGTCCCCCTCGCGGCGAGCCGTCGCGCTCGCGGGCCGGTCCCGTCGATCGGGGCCGCGCCGCCGTCCCCCGGAGGAGCGAGGGACCTTCCCTTCCAAGTTACCCCCGCCGCCCCACGCCGACAATATTGCAGTCCGAGCGCGAGCCCCCCGCCCCCGGCCGGCGCATCCGGGAATAATCCCGAGATTCCTGAAATCCCGCCGACCCCGCCGCGGACCATGCCGGTGTTCGATGACGGCGTTCTTTGAAATCCCGGAAGCAGTCAGCGGGCGACGATGACCCATCCCGTCCCCTCTCCCCCCGGGAGACGGTAGCCGCGGCAGCGGCGGGTGAGGGCCATCGCGCCTCGAGAATCGCGTGGGCCGCGCGGGCCGTGAACTGGGGCTATCTCCGCGCTCCGACGACCCTCACCCGGCGGGAGAGGGGACGCGCGTTCCACGCTCGGCGGGCGAGAAAATCACTTCGAAGACGACGAACGAAGCCAACGCCGATTAACGGCAAACATCTTATGCCTAGAGCCTTACGGCAAAACCAGGGAAACCCGCGGCGCGCGAACGAAGCCAACATGCGAGGCCCCGCGTCATCCCGACGGTTGGGCGAGCCTCCCCCCGTCCGGGGGCGGCCCCGCCAGGACCACGCGGAATCGGGCCTCGACGGCGGGGGCCAGGGCGTCGAGCCAGTCGGAGGCCATCTTCGTCAGGCGGTCGATGGTCTCCTTCCCCGAGCCGCGCGCGACGGCGGCCACGCGGCCCTGGTGGTCGATCAGGAAGTGCCACGGGTCGCCCGACGCCTCCACGCCGAGCGAGCGGGGGACGTCGGCCCCGGCCAGGTACAGCGGTAGCTTCCCCCGATACGACTCCAGCGCCGCGCCGGCGTGCTCGACGCCCAGGGGGTCGGTCGCAGCGACGGCCATGCCGAAGCGGTCGTCGTCCTTCAGGAGGTCCCACGCCGAGACCAGTTCGGGGAGGACGGGGGCCGCCTCGTCGGGCTCGGCGGGGAGGATGACCAGCCAGAGGATCCGCCCCTCCATCCCCAGCAGCAGCCGCGGGCCGGCGTCGTGCAGGCCGGAGAGCCGGGTGGGGGGCATCGGCTCGCCCATCACGGACGCCGCCCGCCCCGGCCCGAACCGCAGCCACGCCGCGCCCGCCAGCAACGCCAGCGCCGAGAGGGCCAGCACGAGGTGGAAGCGGTCGAGGCCGCGAGGTTCGTCGTCCCAGTCCGCCGGTTCGCTCGTCATGGAGAACCCCCAGGGCCGAGACCCGGCGCGTCGGGTTCCTCGGGCATCGGGACGGGTACGTCGACCGCGATGATCGTATCGTAGGGGGTCCGGACGTCGTCGGGAATGGTCAATCTGACGCCGTCGGGGGTGATCTCCTTCTCCAGCGGGGTCATCCCGCCGAGCGGCAGGGCGACGGTCTGCTCCAGCGCTTCGGGGAGGACGACCGCCTTGACGTCCGGCTTCAGGACGTGGACGTAGATCGTCGGGGCCCGCTCATCCGACGCCTCGCGAGACGTGGTGACGCCCCAGGGTTGGGGCGGGATCGGACCCTTGCGCGTGCCGCGTATGGACTTGCCGTTCGCTTCCAGCCAGCGGCCCAGGTCGAGCAGGCGCTCGGCGGCCTCCGGGGGGATCGTGCCGTCGGGCCTGGGGCCGACGTTCAACAACAGGTTCGCCCCCCTCCCCGCCGCGCCGACGAGGGCGTGGACGAGCTGCTCCGTCGACTTGAAGTCGCGGTCGCCCGAGTCGTAGCCCCACGACCGGCCGATGGTCAGGCAGGTCTCCAGCGGCAGGGCGGCCGTCGTCTCCGCCTTGTTGAAGCCGGCCTTGTTCTCGCCGGGGAGGTCCTGCTCGAAGACCTGGAAGTCCTCGCCCGGGAACGGGGCGACGTGGTGGTTGTTCCCCACCAGCGCGCCGGGCTGGAGTTCGTGGATCAGCCGGTAGGTCCCTTCGAGATCCCACGCGGCGTCGGGGGCGTCCCACCAGCCGTCGAACCAGACGCCGCCGATCTCGCCATAGTTCGTGCAAAGCTCGCGGACCTGCCCCTGGTAATAGGCGACGTACTTGGCCCAATCCCCCTTCGGCTCGCGGCCCGCGTGCCGGCCGGTCTTGCCCAGGGGGAAGAAGTCGGGGTGATGCCAGTCCAGGAGCGAGTAGTAGAAGAACAGCTTGACCCCATGCCTGCGGCAGGCCTCGGCCAGGGCGCGGATGGGGTCCTTGCCGTACGGGGTCGCGTCGACGACGTCGTAGTCGGTCAGCTTGCTGTCGAACATGCAGAAGCCGTCGTGGTGCTTCGTCGTGACGGTGACGTAGCGGGCGCCGGCGGACTTCACCAGCTTCACCCACGCCTCGGCGTCGAACCGGGACGGATTGAACTGGGGCGGGAGCTTGCGATACTCCGAGACGGGGATCTTGTCGTTCTCCATGACCCACTCCCCCTTGCCGAGGAGCGAGTAGACGCCCCAGTGGACGAACACGCCGAACCTGGCGTCCTCGAACCACCGGCGGGCGATGGCGTTTCGGGATTGTTCCGGCGGGGCCTCCTGGCCGCTCGCGGCCCCGACGACGGCGGTCGCCGCGATGATCGCGGCCAGCGGGAACCCGGCGGCGAACCGTCCTCGCGTCTCCATGATCCCTCCTCCCGATGCGGCGGCGAGGGGCCCAGGCCCGCGAGACGTCGCGGCGACGAGGGCCCGACGCGCGCCATGATAGCCGGCGCGTCGGCGGGCGTCGCGTCCCGAGGGCGCCGGCGGTCGGAAATGGGCCGATCGGGGCGAATCCTGGTCCGACCGGCGCCGTTCCGTCGCCTAGTTCAAGGTGAGGGCGTGGATCGACGCGCGCGGGCGGGGCCTCGGATCGGCCCGCGGGACGGCGCAAGCTAGCGAGAGGGCCTGAGATGGCGACCGCGACGACCCCGAAGGAACAGGCCGGGACGATCATCCCCCCGCCGGCGGGCGAGAAGACGCCGGCCCGGACGCCGGCCGCGCCGCGGGGGCGGTCGCGGTGGCCGATCGCGCTGGGGCTCGCGCTGGTCGCGGTGGCGGGCGGTGCGTTGGCGACGAGGTCCGCGGCCCTCCGGGCCGACTCCAGGCCGACCACGCCGCTCTACCGCGTCGTCCGGGCGCCGCTGCCGATCACCATCAAGGCCCACGGCGCCCTGGAGAGCGGCAAGAATCGCGAGATCGTCAACAAGGTCGAGGGGCAGACCACGATCCTGTTCATCGTCCCCGACGGCACGATCGCCAAGGCGGGGGACCTCCTCTGCGAGTTGGACTCCTCCGCGATCCGCGACAAGCTGATCACCCAGCGGATCACCATCGAGCAGGCCCGCTCCGACCTGGCCTCCGCCATCAAGACCCGCGAGGTGGCCGAGTTCTCGCTCCGCGAGTACGAGGGGGGCACCTACCCCCAGGCCCGCCAGAACGCCGAGATCGCCCTGAAGACCGCCGAGACCAACCTGGACCAGGCCCTGGGCCGGTTCGCCTGGTCGAGCCGCATGCACGAGCAGGGGTTCGTCGCCAAGTCGCAGATGGTGGCCGACCAGGACGCCAAGATGAACAGCGAGATCACCCTCGACCGCACCAAGGGGCAGATCCACGTCCTGGAGGACTACACCCGTCGCAAGCGGGTGATCGAGCTGAGCGCCTCCGTGCAGAAGGCCCGCAGCGACGAGCTGGCCAAGCAGGCCAAGCTCAACCTGGAGGTGACCAGGCAGCGGAAGTACGAGGGCCTGCTGGAGGCCTGCAAGATGACCGCGCCGATCGACGGCCTGGTCGTCCACGCCAACGACAGCATGATGCGGTTCAGCTCCAGCCCGGAGATCATCCAGGAAGGGACCACGGTCCGCGAGAACCAGACGCTGCTGCGGATCCCGGACGTCTCCCTGATGCGGGTCAACGCCAAGCTGGACGAGGCGGTCGTCAGCCGGGCGGCCCCCGGCCAGGCCGTGCGGATCCGGGTGGACGCCCTCCCCGGCGCGGTGCTGCCGGGCAAGGTGCTGAGCGTCCAGAACATGTCCGACCCGGTCAACCGCGACTTCCCCGAGGCCCGCTTCTACACCACGATGATCTCCGTCGAGGGCGCCACGACCGCGCTGCGGCCCGGCATGGCGGCGAAGGTCGAGATCCTCGCCAGCGAGGCCCAGGGGGTGCTGGCCGTCCCCATGCGCGCCGTGCTCCAGGCGCGGGGCGAGAGCTTCGTCTACGTCGGCGGCGCCGACGGCGCCATGCTCCGCCGCGGCGTCCGGCTCGGCGGCGCCAACGAGGAGATGATCGAGGTCGTCGAGGGCCTCGGCGAGGGCGAGGTCGTCTCGCTCGACCCCATGGCCGTCATGACCGAGGACGAGAAGCGTCAGGCCTTCGCCGCCATCGAGGCCCCCACCGCCGACGACTGGCGCTGATCCATTGCCCGCCCCGGGCCGACCCCCTACACTTGTCACGGCAAGTCGGGGTCCGGATCCCGCGGAGTGTGGCGCCATGCTCATCGTCTCGCTCGCCCTGTCGTCGCTATTGCTGTTCGTCTCCGTCCGGGCCGCGCGCAGGCCCGAGACGGCGGCGGGCAAGGTCGTCCTCTGGACGATCGGCCTCCTCTTCCTATCCACGGCCTACGCGCCGGTCGGCCTCCTGCCGGCGGTCTTGCTCCAGGCGCTGCTGATGCTCGCGACGGCCGTCGCCTGGAGCCTAGCGGGCGGGGGCCCGTCCGCGCTGGTGAAGGCGGCGTGTGCGGCGACGCTGGCGGCGTATGTCCCGGCGTGTTGGTTGGCGCGCAGCGACCATGGGGAATACGCGCGTCTTCGAGGCCTGTACCCTTACGAGTCGATGGAATCCCGGGTCCGCGAACCCCGGCGCGCCGTAGGGGACGCCCCGCCGGGCCCGGACGCCCTGGCCCGGCTGGCGCGTCTTGAAGGCAACCTGCAAGACGGCATGGGCGGATACCGGGCCGCGCAACTCCGCCGGCTCCACGAGGACGCCGTCTGGCTGTTCATCAACTCGCCGGGGTTCGGCGTCGCCCGGATGGGGTTTCCCACCGAGTGGACCCTCAAGCGCGGCGGCCTCATGCCCGCGCCGCGTCAGCTGTCGCCCCGGGCGACGTTCGATGGCTCGCCCGGCGGCTTCGCGGCAATCGACGCGACGGAGGAGGATCCGCTCGGGCGGCTGCTGGACGAGAGCATCCTCGGGTACGCGAACGCGCGAGGCTTCGGCTACATCAAGGACCGTCGCCACATCGCGGGGTTCCAGGGGCACGGGTTCTCCGAGATCCCGGCGGCGGACGGGAGCCGCTGGCGGGCGCGGTCGCTGGAGCTGGTCGGCCTGCTGGACGACGAGCCGGTCGTGTACGTCTCCGACGAGCTGCCCGGCATGGGTCGCCCGCGCGGCGGGACGCGGCCACTCGACCGCTTCGAGGGCCCCGCGCTGGAGATGCTTCGGCGCGGGGAGGATCTGTGCGTCGTCCGCGACGGCGAGGTCGTCCGGATGCTCGGCGCCGTGCGGAGCGGCCGCCGGTGCGTCGAGTGCCACGGCGGCGATCGGGGCGATCTGCTGGGGGCCTTCTCCTACGTGCTCGGCCCGGAGGGCGTCCCGTCGGACTGAGCGCCCTCGCTTCGGATCAGCCTGGCGAGGAGGGCCTCGACCTGGGCGGGGTCGGTGGGCTTGACGAGGTGGTCGTCGAAGCCGGCCTCGCGGGTGCGGCGACGGTCCTCGTCCTGGCCCCAGCCGGTGAGCGCGGCGAGGTGGATGTCGCGAAGGTGGGGGCTGGAGCGGATCCGATGGGCGACCTCGTAGCCGCTCATCCCCGGCAGGCCGAGGTCCAGCAAGATCAGGCTGGGGCGGTATGACTCCAGGATCCGCAGCGCCTCCGGCCCGTCGTGCGCCGCGCGCACCTCGTGGCCCTTGATGGAGAGCAGCATGGCCAGGGTATCGGCCGAGTCGCGGTTGTCGTCGACGACCAGGATGGCCAGCGGCGGCGCGGCCGCCCCGCCGGCCTCGGGGGCGGCGCCGGGCGCGACGGCGGCCGCCGGCCGGACGAGGGGCAGGCGGACGATGAAGGTGGCGCCCAGGCCGGGGCCGGGGCTCTCGGCGACGACGGTCCCGCCGTGCATCTCGACCAGCCGGCGGACCAGGGTCAGGCCGATCCCCAGCCCCCCCTGCGCGCGGTCGAGCGTCGCGCCAACCTGGGTGAACATGTCGAAGATCCGCGGCAGCATCTCCGCGGGGATGCCGGCGCCGTCGTCGGACACGCGGACGACGGCGCGGGAGCCCTCGCGGCCGACGGCCACCTCGATCCGGCCGCCGCGGGGGGTGTACTTCGCGGCGTTGTTGAGCAGGTTGGCGACCACCTGCACCAGCCGCGTCCGGTCCGCTTCCAGCGGCAGCGGCTCGTCCCCGGCGTGGACGACCAGCTCGTGGCCGCCGGAATCGATCATCTGGCGGCTGGTCTCCACGGCCGCCTCGACCACGGCGCGGAGGTCGAGCGGCTCGCGGCGGAGGGCGACCTTGCCGCTGGTCACGCGGGAGACGTCCATCAGGTCGTCGACCAGGCGGACGAGGTGGGAGAGCTGGCGGTCCATCATCGCCAGGAGGTTCTCCTGGGACTCCCCCTCCGGGACGCCCATGCGGAGGATCTGCACGCCGTTGCGCACCGGGGCCAGGGGGTTGCGCAGCTCGTGGGCGAGGGTGGCCAGGAACTCGTCCTTGCGGCGGTCGGCCTCCTGGAGCCGGTGATACAGCCCGGCGTTCTCGATCGCCACGGCGACGCGATCGGACAGCTCCTGGGCGACGCGGAGCTGCTCCGGGCCGAAGAGCTTGCGGGGAGAGCCGCTCAGGAAGGTGAGGCCGCCGATCACCCGGCCTCGCGAGCGGATCGGGACGCAGAGGTACGACCGGACCCCGGCGGCGCGGAGGCGGGCGAGTCGCTCCCGGCCGGCGGGCGAGGCGTCGACGTCCATGGCGTCCAGGTCGGCGACGACCTCCGGCTCGCCGGCGCGGAGGACGTGCGGGACGACCCCGCCGAGGGCCTCGGCGTCGCTGGCGGCGGCGCGGACGGCGGCCGATTCGGGCGACTCGCCCTGGGTGAACGCCAGCCGCCGCCGCTCGCCCGAGTCGTCCAGGACGTCGACGGCGCACCAGTCGGCGAAGCCGCCGACGGCGAGGTTGGCGATCCGCCTCAGGGTGCTCTCGTAGTCGACCAGCTCGGCGAGCGAGGCGCCGGCGTCGGCGAGGAACCGGATCCCCTCCTCCGAGCGCTCGCGGGCGGTCGCGTCCCGGAACAGCTTGCCGAAGCCGACGAGCCCCCCCCCGTCGCGCAGCGGGACCATCACCCCCTCCGCGAAGAACGGCGAGCCGTCCCGGCGGGCGTGCCAGCGCCGGTCCTCGGCCCGCCCCTCGCGCGCCGCCGTCTCCCGCTCCCGGGCCGGGACGCCGGCGGCGCGGTCCTCGGGCGTGAAGATGACGTCGATGGGGCGTCCCAGGGCGTCGGCCGGGGCGAAGCCCGTGACCTCCTCGGCCCCGCCGGCCCAGTCCACGATCAGCCCGTCGAGGTCCATGATCACCACGGCGTAGTCGACCGCGTTCTCCAGGAGCAGCTCCAGCCGCTGGTCCTTCTCGCGGAGCTGCTCCTCGGCCCGCTTGCGGTCGGTCAGGTCGACGCCGTGGATCAGCACGCCGGAGACGACCCCCTCCGGCCCGAGCAGCGGCTGGAAGACGAAGTCCAGCCAGCGATCCTCCATCTCCCCGCCGGGGCCCCGCGCCAGCGGGACCCTGCGCTCCGCGGCGTGGTAGGGCTCCCCCGTCGCGTAGACGCGGTCGAGGATCTCGAAATACCCCTGCGAGGCCACCTCCGGGAGCACGTCGCGCACCGGCTTGCCGGCCAGGTCGCGACGCCCCAGCAGCTCCATGTAGCGCTCGTTGGCCCGCTCGAAGACGTGGTCCGGGCCGCGCAGGACGGCCACGAAGGCCGGCGAGCGCTCGAACGCCTCGGCCAGCCGCTCGCGCTCGTCGGCCAGGTGGGCCAGCAGCCGCTCGCGCTCCTGCTCGGCGGCGCGCCGCCCGGTGATGTCGGTGAAGAGGATGGCCACCGTCCGCTCGGACGGCTCGCCGAGGCGGAAGGCGTAGACGTCGAACCAGCGGCCCAGGGCCTCCGAGCCCTCCACGAACCGCGTCGCCTCGCCGGTCGTCGCCACCCGGCCGTAGGTCTCGATCCAGCGGCGCTCCAGGCCGGGCACCAGCTCCAGGGCCGTGCGGCCGACGGCCCCCGCCAGCCCGGTCCGCTCCTCGAAGACCTCGTTGGCCTCCAGGAAGCGATAGTCCACCGGCCGGTCGCCGTCGAACAGCACCTCGACGACGCAGAAGCCCTGGTCGATCGACGTGAAGAGGCTCCGATAGCGGGCCTCGGAGCGCCGCAGCGCCTCCTCCCCCGCCCTGCGGGCGTCGATGTCGATCACCGCGCCGACGTGCCCGCGGTACTCCCCCGAGGGGCCGAACCGGGGCCGGCCGGAGTCGAGGACCCAGCGATAGGTGCCGTCCCCGCGCCGGACGCGGTGCTCCAGGTCGATGGGCTCGCGACGGGCGGCGGCCTGGCGGAACAGCCGGTCGGCGGCCTCGCGGTCGTCGGGGTGGACGGCGTCGAGCCAGCCGAAGCCCAGGCCCTCCCCCTCGGCCTGGCCGGTGAACTCGCCCCAGGCGCGGGACATGAAGGTCGTCGCCCCCGATGGGTCCGTCACCCAGAGCATGGCCGGCACGACCTCGGCAACCGCCCGCAGCCGGGCGACAATGCCCGCCCGCCGGCCCACGAGCCGGCCGACGGCCGTCCCGGCCAGCGCCCCGCCGCCGACGGCCGCCGCCACCTCCGCCGCGCCGGCCCCCTCGCGGAGCAGCCCGCCGGCGCCCCAGCCGAAGGCCGCCGCGCCCGCGACGATCGCCGCCAGCGCCGCGGCCCCCCCGCCCCGCCCTGGATCCGTTCGCATCCGAGCCCCCCAGCCCGCCACCGGCCTCGGCGGCCCACGGGCCGGCCCCCGCCCCGCGCCCCGGGCGAGGATTACCGGTCTCCGGCGCCATTCTACCGCCGGATCCTCGGCGATCCCAGGGGACGTGGCTCGGATCAGGCGCGCCGTCGCCGAAACGCAACGGCCAGCCCCAGCCCCGCCGCGGACGCCCCCAGCGCCAGGCCCGAGGGCTCGGGGACGGCGACCGACCCGGGGACCGCGATCGTCGGGCTGAAGTTGTTGAACGCCAGGCCGATGCCGTCCACCTTCGTCCCCACGAACGTCAGCCGGATCGCCCGCACGCCGTCCGGCAGGCCCTCGAAGCCGAAGGTCCACGGCAGGCTGTCCAGCCCCGACAGGTTGTTGACGCCCTCCGGCGACAGCAGCGTCCGGAGCACCGACCCGGAACCGTCCAGCACGTCCACCCGCCACTGCTCGAACCGGCCGTCGGCGCCGGCGTCGATGTCCCAGATCTCGCCCGAGAACTCGCGGATCACCTGGTCCGTGTCGTAGTCGATCACGAAAGGCCCCGGCAGCACGCCGATCCCGTCGGGCTGGCGGAGGAAGAACTCCCCGAGCTGGTCCTCCAGCCCCGAGCCCTCGCGCACCTGGTCGTTGAGCCCCCTCCCCGCCGTGGTGGCGACGAACCCGTCCGTGCCGTTGTTCCCGATCCGCTCGAACACCGGCAGCGCGTCCACCCCGTCGTCGAAAACGTTGTTCCCGTTCCTGTCGAAGAACATGCGGACCGAACCGCCCCCTTCGAGCATGTACGGGTTGACCAACCTGCCGCCGTCGGTCGGCGCGGCACCGTCCGGGCGGGTCTCGAAGTCCAGCAGCCCCGCCGCGCGGGCGGGGACGCCGGCCGCGCAGCCGAGGGCGAGGATGAGGGAGAATCGGGCGATGGTCGGTCGAATCATGAGTCTCTCCTGGTGATCCCGGGCGGCGCGAGTCGGAAAAATCACGCGCCACGGCGTGGCGTGATGTTACGATGGAACATCCACCGAACATGACGAAATGGATTAACTCCAATCCGGCCGAGGGGCGTCATGGGGACGATCGACGACGAGAAGACCGACGGCGCCCTGCTGGAACGCCTGGGGGACTGGGCCGACCATGAGGCCTGGTCGGCGTTCGTCGGCCGCCACGACCGCCAGGTCCGCCGGGTCGTCGGCTCGTACCGGCTCGGCGCCGAGGCGTCCGAGGAGGTCTACCAGGCGATCTGGATCGAGCTGGCGAACCGGATGCGCGGCTATCGCTACGACCCCTCGAAACGCTTCCGCGCCTGGCTGGATCGGCTCTGCCGCTCCCGGGCCGTCGACCACTGGCGCCGCCGCGAGGCCGAGCGCGCCCGCGCCGGGGGCGAGCCCCCGCCGACGCCGACCGGGCTCGAGGCCCCCTCCCCCCCGGACGACGACGACCCGACGCGCCAGGCGCTCCTACGCCGGGCCGAGCGGATCCAGGAGGCGGTGAAGGCCCGGGTGGACGCCCGCACCTGGGAGGTCTTCTGGCGGATCGCCGTCGACGACGCGCCGGTCGCCGAGGCCGCCGAGGCCGCCGGCATCTCCTACGCCGCCGCCTTCGCGGCCCAGAAGCGAGTGCGCCGGATGCTCCGCGAGGAGGCCGGGCGGGGGGAGGCCGCGGCGATCGAGGCCGACGCCGGGGCGTCGCCATGACCCCCTGCCCCGACCCCGACGTCCTGAGACGCCTCGGCGCCGACTCGCTCGACGCCGAGACCTACCGCCGCCTGGAGGCGCACCTCGCCTCCTGCCCCTCGTGTCGCGACCGCCTGGATCGGATCGCCCGGTCCGAGGCCACCGCGACGGAACGCGCGGACGCCCCCCCCGCCCCCGCGCCGACGATCCCCGGCCTCGTCCTGCTGCGGGAGATAGGCCGGGGGGGCTGGGGAGTGGTCCACGAGGCGGAGCAGACGACGCTGCGACGGCGCGTCGCCGTGAAGATCCTGGCCGCGGCCCCGGACCTGGACGCCCGGGCGCGCGGGCTGTGGCTCCGCGAGGCCCGCGCGGCGGCCCGGGTGCGGCACCCGAACGTCGTCCGGCTGCACGACGCCGGCGAGCACGACGGCCGACTCTACCTGGTGTTCGACCTCGTCCCCGGCGGCAGCCTGCGCGACCTCGCCGACGCCCCCGTCCCGCCGGCCGTCGCCGCGCGGATCGTCGAGGCGATCGCCGGGGCCGTCGAGGCGATCCACGGCGCCGGCCTGCTCCACCTGGACGTCAAGCCGGCCAACATCCTGATGGACGGCCCCCCCGGCGCGGGCTGGGACGCCCTGACGCCGATGCTCTCCGACTTCGGCATCGCGCGCGAGGCGTCCGAGGTCGCCGGCGCCACGGTGACGCTGGGCGTCCGCGGGACCCCCGCCTACATGGCCCCGGAGCAGGTGGCGGGCCGCCCCGGCACGATCGGCCCGGCGGCCGACGTCCACGCGCTGGGCGCCACCCTCTACGCCCTGCTGACCGGCCGCCCGCCGTTCCACGGGGCCACCCCCATCGAGACCCTGGACCTGCTGCGCGACTCCGAGCCCCCCCCGCCCCGAGCCCTGGCGCCGAGGATCCCCCGCGACCTGGAGACGATCTGCCTGAAGGCGCTCCGGAAGGCCCCCTCGCGGCGGTACCCCTCGGCCCGGGCGCTGGCCGACGACCTGGCCCGATGGCGCGAGGGCCGGCCCATCCAGGCGCGGCCGGCCTCGTGGGGGGAGAAGGCCGCGCGGTGGTGCCGCCGCCACCCCGCCCCCGCGGCGCTCGCCGCGGCGCTGGCGCTGACGGCGCTGCTGGCCGTCCTCGGCCTGACCGCCCTGTGGCGGCGCTCCGAGCAGCAGCGCGGCCGGGCCGAGGCGGCGCTGGCGCGGGCCCTCCAGGGGGAAACGGCGGCCGACCGGCTGGTCGTTGACCTGGTCGGCATGCTCCGCGACGCGGTCGAGGCGCCCGAGCGGTTCGCCAGCGAGCGCAGCGACGACGCCACCCACGCCATCCTGGCCCTGACGTCCCACCTGCGCCGCACCCCCGAGCTGGCGGCGAAGCACGCGACCACGCTCGCCCCCCTGGAGATGGAGCTGGCCAAGTTCCGCTCCGCCCGCGTCGACTTCGACGGCGCCGCCCGGCTCCTGGACGACGCCGTGACCCTCCTGGCCGCCCGATTCCGGGCCAGCCCCGACCCCGACGTCGGCGCCCGCATGGCGAGGGCGATCCTCCACCGCGCCCAGTCGGCCGCCCAGCGCCAGCGTCACGAGGAGGCCGCGGCCGACGCCCGCCTCGCGGCCCGCTCGCTCGCGGCCCTGCCCGACGGCCCCCACGCCGCGGACGAGGTGGTCGACCTGCACGTCACCCGCGGCTACCTCGCCGAGTTGCTGGACGGGGCGGGCCGGGCGGACGCGGCCCGGGATCTCGCCCGGGAGCACGCCGTCGAGATGGACGCGCTGGCCCGCCGCTTCCGCTCCTCACCGGCCGTCGACCTGATCGCGAGGCTCGCCCGCGCCGAGGCGGCGCCCGGCCCCCCGCCCCCCGCCACCGGCTGGACCAGCGAGGCGTTCGCCCTCTTCCCCGGGGGCGAGGGCATGCCGCCGAGCCTCGCGGGGCTGCTCGGCGACCTCAACGCCCGCGAGCTCCTGGCGCGGGCCGTCGCGGCGGACCCGACCGCCGGGCCGGGGGCGATCGCGGCGGCGATCCTCGCGGAGTTCGACGCCCGCTGCGACGCCTGGGACGCCCCCCCCCGGTTCCGGGCCGACCTGGCCGACCGCCTCGGCCACGCGGCGTGCGTCGCCGCCATGGACGCCCGCCGCGCCGGCGACCTCGCGGGGGCGCGGCGCGTCGTCGCCTGGATGGCCCGCCTGGGCGAGTCGCTGGCCGACCGCCCCGGGCTCCTCGGCTGCGGCCCCGTCCTGATCAGCCTGGCGCGCGAGCAGGAGGCCAAGGTCGGCTGGGCCGAAGGAGACCTCGCCGCCGTCGACCGCTCCCTCCGGGCGTCGCTGGCCGAGGCGGCGCTGGCCTTCGACGAAGCCCCCGAGGAGGCGGCCCCCCGCGAGCGCATCGCCTCCATGCGCGAGAAATACGCCCGCCTCGCCGCCGCCGAGCCCGAGCGCCCGCGGCCGCCCGACGGGCCTTGACGACCGCCCGCCCGTCCGTCAGCCGGCGCGCAGGCCCGAGGCCGCCCGCGTCGCGGGGACCGCGATCGGGGCCGCGAAATCGGCGAGGATCGGCCTCTCCAGCGCCAGGTAGTCGGACGACCGCATGAGGAAGCTCTCCAGCCGGGTGTGGCCGGGGAAGACGATCTCGGGGCCGTCCAGCGACGGGTCGACCACCGTCGCCACCCCGAACAGACCGCCGATCGCCGGCCGCGCCCCGGGCTCGCACGTCGGGAACCGCCGCGCGACCTCCTCCGGCGTCGCCAGCCGGAGTTCCGTCGGCGCGACCCCCAGCGCCGCCGCCAGCCGCGTCGTGTCGATCCGCGAGGTCGCCGGCAGGACCGCCAGCCACTCCCGCTCGCCCGCCCGGACCAGGACGGCCTTCGCCACCCGTCGCCCCGGCACGCGGAGACTCGCCGCCAGCCGTTCCGCCGAGGAGGCCGGCGCGTGCAGCAGGTGCTTGAACCAGATCCGACGACCGCGGAGATACTCGGTGAGGTACATGGGCCTGGCCTCCGGGTTTAGGATGAATCCTCGCCCGAATCATAGGCGTCTTCGATGCCGACCCGGCGGCCTATCCGCCTTTTCGCCGCCGCCTCAACCGCCACAATCCGCCCGCCCATCCTAATCCTCATCGACCTCCCGATCGCCCCGCCGGCGGCCCCGACGCCGAACCATTTCGTCGCGGTATTCGTCTTCAGCATGGGGGGGAAACCCCCTATCATTGATGGAGAGGGCTCGCGGCGGGGACGATGATCGCCGCGGCGCCCCGGGGCGGCTCGGGATCGTCGGGGAGACTCGGCGATCGCGAACCGTCCCGGGGGACGTGCCGCGGAGGAAAGTCCGGACTCCAGAGGGCGCGGTGGTGGGTAACGCCCACCGTCCGACGTTCGCGCGTCGGATAGGGACAGTGCCACAGAAAGCAAACCGCCTCGGCGATCGGGCCTCGGCCCGCTCGTCGCGGTAAGGGTGAAACGGTGAGGTAAGAGCTCACCAGCAGGCCGGGCGACCGGCCTGGCTCGGAAAACCCCACCGGGAGCAAGACCAAATAGGGGAGCAGCGGGGCCCAACGGCGGCCAGCGGGATCCGGGCGACCGGCCCTCGCGAACCGTCGTCCCGCACGGGTCGGCCCGGCCCGTCATCGACTCCCGGGTAGGTCGCTCGAGGCGTCGGGTAATCGACGTCCCAGAGAAATGATCATCCGAGGCCGGACGAGACGGTCATCCGTCTCCCCGACCTCGACAGAATCCGGCTTACGCCCCCCGCCGCGACGCCCTCTCTCATCATCTCCCCCCGGCCCGCCGCCGGGGTCGGGGCCTCGCGCGCCTCGTGTTGCGGAGAATAGACAACCGTCGGACGATCGCGGTGGACCGGGAGCGGCATCGGATGAACCTTCCCGACATCCTGCGCGTCGGCCGGACGGATCACCCGCCCTGGATGCTCGCCCATACCCCCCAAGCCAGCAGCCATGTCGCGATCCATATCATGACGGCGGCGACCAGGGCGACGCGTCCCCAAAAGGCGAGTCCCGATGTCACTCCGGTCTCGAGCGTCGATCGGCGTGGCTTTCCGGGATCGTAATAGACGATGACCTCGGATCCAGCGGGGTACTTTTCCAGGAGCGCGGCGTCCGTCGAATTCAATGATCCGAAGAAATGGCGTCCGCCCTGGAACACCCGATCATCCACGGTGTATTCATACTTGAGTCGGATCTGGATCGGCTCGCCGTCTTCATTGCGCGGCTGGTAGTGTTCCAGCACGCGCCCCCTGGACGCCCTGAATCTCGATCGGCTGGAACTGGCGATATACAGCGTCCTGAGCCACATCAGGATCGGCACGCTGGCCGCCAGCGTCGCGATCGCGACGGCCGCCTGATTGTAGGTGGGCATGGGCAATGATCCACCGCGACCGCCAGGACGACCCGCGCCTCGAATGGGATCGCGTCCCGGGTCGCCCTCGCCGCCCTTCCGACCTCGATTATCCTCGGGTGCCGGCCGGGCGTCCAGCGCGACGGCGAGCCCGCCGAGTCGGCCGTTCACCGCTTGATCCTTGACTCCGCCGCCGGGCCGCGCCAGATTACGGGTTCCCTCGAGCCCACGCGCCCCGCCAAACATCAAGGAACCCCCGCGAGTGAATCGCCTAACCTTGATCCCGATGTTGCTCGCGCTCCTCGCGTCGTCCGCCCCGGCCGCGAGCGACGACGCCCTGCTGCTCTGCGGCTTCGAGGAGGTCTTCGCGGTCTCGCCGCGCGCGCTGGCGGCCGGGAAGGTGGAGAAGCTCTGGAGCTGGAAGGCCGAGGGCCGCGAAGGGCTGCCGGAGGCCGTCGCGCGGCGGTTCGGCACCACCGACGATTGCAAGCCGGTCCGCGACGGTCGGCAAGTCCTGATCACCTCGTCGGGGGGCGGCTGCGCGCTGGTGGACTACCCGTCGGGCGCGGTGAAGTGGTCCGCCGTCGTGGAGAACGCCCACTCGATCGAGCTGCTGCCGGGCGACCGCGTGGTCGTCGCCGGCTCGACGGGCGCGAACGGCAATCGCCTGGTGCTGTTCGACCTCGCGCGACCCGACGCCCCCATCTGGCACGCGCCCCTGCATTCCGCCCACGGCGTCGTCTGGGACGAGCCGCGCCGGGCCCTCTGGGCGATCGGGTACGACGAGTTGAGGCGGTATAGCCTGGCGGATTGGGACTCGGACAGACCCTCCCTGAAGCTCGAACGCACTCACCCCCTGCCCGACGACGGCGGCCACGACCTCCAGGCCGTCCCGGGGTCGAACGACCTCGCGGTGACGACGCACGCCACGGTCTCGCTGTTCGACCGCGAGACGGGCGAGTTCCGCCCTCACCCCGCGCTCGGGGGGCGGAAGCACGTCAAGGCCCTGGCCATCCATCCCACGACCGGCGAGACCTATTTCGTGCAAGCGGACTCCCCGGAGTGGTGGTCCCGCTCGCTCCGATCGCTCGACCCGCCCAGGACGATCCCCGTCGAGGGGGAACGGCTCTACAAGGCCCGCTGGCTCATCGACGAGAAGCGGTAGAGAGGAAGCCTCATGCGAATCCGACCCCTCCTCGCCGCGCTGGCGCTCGCCGCCCCGTCGACCCCCGCCGCGATCGGCCAGGCGACGCCGCCGGCCGTGATCAAGGACGCGGACGACCTCCGCGGCCGGATCGCGACCGAGTTGAAGGCCACCGACCCGGACTTCGTCGTCTTCGTGCCGAAGGTCCGCGAGGGGGAGACGGCCGACACCGGCAACGAGCATTTCCTCGTCTTCGACGGCCCCGACGGCTCCCTCATGGCGGTCTGGACGCAGTCCTCGGTCGAGAACTACTCGGCCGCCCTCCCGCCCGACCAGCACATCGCGTTCGCCCGCAGCGACGACGAGGGGGAGACCTGGACCGAGCCGCGCGTCGTCGCCGGCCCGGAGAAGCCCGGCGACGGCCCCATGGCGAGCTGGGGCTACCCCCTGGTCTCGAAAAAGGGACGCATCTACGTCCTCTACAGTCAGCACATCGGCAAATTCGACACGTTCTTCCACCACACCGGGTTGCTCAAGGCCGTCTACAGCGACGACGCCGGCGAGACGTGGTCGGCCCCGCAAGAAGTCCCCGTCGCGCGGAGCAAGCACGACAACCCCGACCCGTCCATGCCGCCGAACATGCTCTGCTGGCAGAAACCCCTGCGGCTGGGCGAGGGGGGCAAGTACCTGGCCGGCTTCACGCGCTGGACCAGCTACGCCGTGATCCCCAACCCGCTGAAGGACTGGCGCGCGGCCGACTCCCGCGTCGAATTCATGCGGTTCGAGAACGTCGACGACTCGCCCGAGCCCCGCGACCTCGAAATCTCCTGGTTCGCCCGCGACGACGACGCGCTGACGGTCCCCTTCCCCGGCCACCCGGAACGGAGCGCCTGCCAGGAGCCGTCGATCGTGAAGCTGCCCGACGGCCGCCTGTTCGTGGTGACGCGGACGGCCGCCGGCAGCCCGTACTGGTCGCAAAGCCGCGACGGCGGCGAGACCTGGACGGAGCCCCGCGTCCTCCTCCGCAAGGACGGCGGCGCCCCGCTGCTCCACCCGCTCTCCCCCTGCCCCATCTACGACGTCGGCGGCGAGGCGGCCGGCAGCGGCCGGTACGCCCTGTTCCTGCACAACCACGACGGCCACTACAAGGGCTTCGGCCCGAAGGACACCGGCATGCACCGCCGGCCGATCCACCTGGCCGCCGGCCGCTTCCAGCCCGACGCCGACCAGCCCGTCTGGTTCGACGAGCCCCGCCTCTTCATGGACCACGACGGCGTCGCCCTGGGCAAGCCCGGCACGCCGGGGCGGCTCGACCTCGCCATGTACGCCAGCTCGACCGTCCGAAACGGCCGCGCGGTCCTCTGGTACCCCGATCGCAAGTTCTTCCTCCTCGGCCGCGTCATCGGCGAGGAGTGGTTCCGCCCGGTCCCCTGAGCCCCGGCGCCGGGGGGATCGGCGCGGGCATTGGCACAGGCATGGGGACCGCATCGACCGTCGGGAAGGCCGGCACGATCATCCCCGGGTCGATGTCCGGCCGGGCCTGGTGGATCATCCCCTCGTCGATCCCCCTCGGCGCGGGGACGATCATCCGGCGGAAGCCCGGCGCCGGCATGGGCCGCGCCGGCCGGAAGTCCCATCGATACGGCTCCCAGCGCAACCCCGGCGGCCCCTCCGGGCGCTCGCCCCAGCCCATCCCCGCCGACAGCCCGACGAGCACCAGCCCCGCCCCCAGCAGCCCGCGCCCGGGGGCCTTCGATCGACGCTGTTCGAAATCCGGATCGATATGACGGGTCGTCATGGCATCCTCCTCGTTCCGAAGGTCTACCTCCATTACGGCCGGACGAGCCATTTCTTAGGATGCGTCCCGCGACCGACACGTCCCATGGGCGCGCCTATCGGGAGAATAATCTCGAAAACCTGAAATCTCGACCCGCACGCCGCGGACCATACGGATGATCGATAAGCAAGTTCTTTGACATCCAGGAATCGGTTAAGGCACGCGGGGGAAGCTCCGATCAATCGCGCCGCCATCGCGTCCGCGCGTCGCACGTCTCGGCGCGCGACGCGGTGCGACGGGGGGACGCGCCCGCGCCGCGGACGACTCGCCCCGAATCGTCGTGACGACTTCGCCCACGAAATCACTTCGAAAACGACGAACGAAGCCAAGCTTAAATCACCCCAAGTCCTTCGTGGCATTTAAGTTGAGAGCGCAACCAATAAACACGCTCGCGACGAACGAACCCACGCTTGTGGAGCCCCCCATGGAGATCCCCCCATGTCCATGCTCGGCCGGTTGTCCAGGGTGGCTATGCTGCTCGTCGTCGCCATCGCCTCCTTCCTCGTTACCGTCGCTGTCACGGGCAGCCTGTTCTGCCTGGGCTACGAGTATTTCGAGACCCAGGCCGCCCTTCGCCAGGCCAACGCCCCGGGACGCGCTGGGCAGCGCGACAAGGGCGAGGATGGCCACGCATACGCCGAGAAGCGCCGGCTCGCCCGAGAGTATCTCCCGGGTGCCGTGGGCTTGATTGCCCTGATCTCCGTCGCCGGGTCCTGGGAGTCAGCCCGGCTCGGGCGAAGCATCAGTCGAGGAAGTCGGGGGCTGGATCGTCCGACCCACACGCGAGCGGGCGACGTGCCCGCGCCGGCCTGCTCGGGGCGATCTTGGTCGGAATGGGCTTCGGCGTCCTGGCCTACTTCGGCCTCGGGTACTTCCTGGTTTTCGTGCTGGACGACTGACGGTCAAGCATCCAGGGCCACCCTCGCAAGTCCGCCGCCGGAGAGAACCTCGGCGTTCCGCGGCGACTAACCTGAAATCGGGACGCGAGAGAATTCCTCGGTGGCCCGCGCATGGGACAACGCACGTGCATTCTTCCACACCGAACAAACACGCTATTCATAACTACGCAAGCGCTTTCATGGACTACGGCATGAACATTGACCCGATCCATGGGATCGCGGATGATCATGGGCGCAAGAGACGGCGACCTCATTTCCCGGAGCGCTCGATGACGCGACTGATCCAGCGATCGGCCATGGTGGGCTTCCTCGTCCTGGCGTGCCAGGCCGGGGTCAGGGCGGATTTCGTGGTCGATTTCGACGATGTGACGGCCCCCGATCTCTATGAATCGGTGACGCCGGGCGGGGCGCACGGGCCGACATTCGCGCGCCCCGGGGTCACGTTCTCGGGCGGCGTCGTCCTGCGGGGGTCGAGCTTCAGCGGGGCCGTGACGTCCTCGCCGAACCTGTACGCCACGTCCGACAACCTAAGGCTCGCCGACGAGAGCAGGCTGCCGGGCGTCATCGGCGGATCGCTGGACGTGCCGGTGTTCGGGATCGGCCTCGACGTCTACAACGCCCTCCCCAACGGCAACAGCATGGCGGCCTTCACGCTGACCGCCTTCGCGGCGGACGGCTCGACGCTCTTCATCGATACCGTGCGGCTCTTCGACCTCCAGCTGGGCCGCCTACAAGGCGCTTCCTCCACCGCCATCGCCCGCTTCACCGTCACGACGACCCAGCGGCCGGTGGGGACCAACTTCTCGATCGACTCCGTGACGTTCACCACGGCCGCCATTCCCGAGCCGACCGGCGTGGTCTTGCTCGGATTGGGCGTCGTGGGGGCCGGGGCGGCCTGCCGTCTCCGGCGAAAGGCCGCTTGACCGGCGGGATCGCTCGCCACGAAGCGCGGGGGGACGAATCCCACGACCCCCTCCAGGGCGACAGGTAGGCGACACGACATCGCGAGCCTCCATGCCGGCCGGAGGTGCCCCGTGGAAGACGATCTCGATCGGATGGACGCCCTCGCCAGGGACTCGGCCCTCCCACGCTCCCGCATCCGCTTCCTCGCCGAGGCGGATGGATCGGTCGTCGATCGGGTCGCCCGTGGGGTGGTGTTCGTCATGGCGTTCTGGAGCGGCCCCTCGCGCCGGGCGTTCCGCCACCTGACCGAGGTGCTGGCCGCCCTGGACCCGGAGGGTCGGCTGGAGTTCGTCGTCGTGGACGCGGATGGATGCCCGGCGCTCCACGACCGGGCGGAGTTCATCGGCCGGATGAGCGGGGCGGGCGAGACGGCATGGGTCAGGGATGGGCACATCCTCTGTGACTCGGGCCATGGCTATAACCCCGAATGTTTCGGTCCGAACACCAGCAAGCTGCTGGCGGCATGCCATGGCTCCGGAAATCCTTGAGCGGCCCGGGCGACGAGGCCGGTCGGAGCTAGCTCGCGAGATCCCCCATCGCCGAAAGCTCGATGACCAGGATGAGGCATGGGCCCCGACCGAGCCGAATTTCGCCTTGCGTAACCTGGATCGGCGGCCGGACATCTCGGGCGTCGGCGACTACTCCCCGGGCCCCAGCGCCGCGACGGCGTCCAGCGGCACGCGGACGAGGGCCGAGCCCGGGGCGGTCTCCAGGGCGAGACCGTGCTCGAGGTCGACGTCGACGAGGCGGCCGGCGAGGATGGCCGTCGGCGTGGCGACGCGGACGGGCCGGCCGAGGTGCTCGCAGCGCGACCGCCAGGCGGGGGCCAGCGCGGAGGGGCCTTCGCGCAGGCCGGCTTCGTACCAGCGATCCAGGCGTCGGATCAGGTCGCGGGCCAGGTCGGAGCGGTCGAGGGGACGGCCGGCGAGGATGCCGAGCGACGTGGCCGAGTCGCGCAGATCCGGGGGGAACGCCTCGGCCGGGACGTTCACGTTCAGCCCGATCCCCACCACCGCGGCGGCCGGGCCGTCCGGCCGGATGACCCGCTCGACCAGCACGCCGCAGAGCTTGCGGCCGTCGACGCGGACGTCGTTGGGCCACTTCACGACCGCGTGACGCCCCGTGCGCTCGGACGCGACCTCGGCCGCGGCGATCGCCCCCACCAGCGTCAGCCAGGCCGTCCCCGCGCCGGCGTCGCCGGCCGAGGGCGCCAGGTTCTCGGGGGGGAACAGCAGGACCGACATGAGCAGGCAAGAGCCGGCGGGCGCGACGAACGACCGGCCGCGACGCCCCCGGCCGGCGGTCTGCTCCTCCGCCAGCACCACCAACCCGTCGTTGGCCGTCGTCGCGGCCCCTCGCGCGGCGAGGTCGTTGGTGCTCTCCACCCGGCTCCACACCGCCACGCGACGGCCGACGCGCGTCGTCCCCAGCTCGTGCTCGATCTGGTCCGGGCAGAGCCGGGGCGACGGCCCGCGATAGGCGACCTCGCCGTCGCGACGCTCCAGGTCGAAGCCGAACGCCGCCAGCGCGTCGACCGCCGCCGCGACCTTCGAGCGATCGCCGGGCAGTTCGTCGAGCCGCGCGAACCCCGACGCCGCGCGCAGGCGATCCAGCAGCGCCACGTCCAGGACCGGCGGCGAACGATCGGCCCAGGTCCTCATAAGCATCGGCCCATGCGGTTCACGGACCGTCTTGATCCCGGGAGCCTGGCCTCGATAACGGTCTTCCCCCCTGGCGGGGGAAGACAGACTCCGAAGGAGTCCGATGAGGGGGAGCTTGCCCGGGGGGCCTCGGAGTTCGCGCCTCCGCGCAAGCCGTCATGGGCGGAAAACGCTCCGCGAAATCCGTTGGCCATCCCGTTCGTCCCCCCCTCATCCGGCCCTTCGGGCCACCTTCCCCCTCCAGGGGGGAAGGCCGTTGGATCGCGATCGGCGGTCATGGGGCCTCGAAGGACGCGTCGAAGGCGACGTCCAGCGCCACGGCCGAATGCGTCAGCGCGCCGACGCTGATGCGGTCGACGCCCGCCCGCGCCCTGGCGGCGATCGTGTCCAGCGTGATCCCGCCGGACGACTCCAGCAAGACGCCCGGCGCCCGCGCGTCGCGACGCCGGACGGCCTCGGCGAGGGCGTCGGGGCCCAGGTTGTCCACGAGGATGATGTCGGGGCCGTGGGCCAGGGCGACGTCCAGTTGGTCGAGCGTGTCGACCTCCACCTCGACGACCGTCCCCGGCGGGACGGCGGCGCGGGCGGCGGCGATGGCGCGGGCGATCGCGTCCCCCTCGCCCGTCGCGGCGAGCCAGGCCAGGTGGTTGTCCTTGATGAGCACGGCGTCGTACAGGCCGATCCGGTGGTTCGACCCGCCGCCGCACCGCACGGCGTACTTCTCCAGCATCCGCCAGCCCGGCGTGGTCTTGCGGGTGTCCAGCACCTTCGCGCGGGTCCCCTCCACCTCGGCGACGAACCGGGCCGTCAGCGTGGCGACCCCCGAGAGGCGCTGGACGAAGTCGAGCGCCGTCCGTTCGAGGGCGAGGATGGAGCGATAGTCCCCCTCGATCTCCGCCACCAGGTCGCCGGCCCGGAGCGCGTCGCCGTCGGCCTTGCGCGGGCGCCAGCCTGGGACGCCGAACTCCTCCAGCAGCATGGCGACGACGGGCAGGCCGGAGAGGATCCCCGGCGTGCGGGCGACGAGCCGGGCCGACCCGCGGGCGCCTTCGGGGATGATGGATCGGCTGGTGATGTCGCCGGCGTCGCCGAGATCCTCGGCGATCGCCATGCGGATCAGCTCGCGGGCGTTGGCGCGTTCGGCGTCGCCGAAGCCGGGCTCGGGGGGGGGCATGTTCGGTCCTCGATTCGGGCGGCCCGACGTCATTGGGGGGCGGGGCCGTCCGCGTCCGTGGGGGGGACGATCCGGGGCCTGGGGAGGGCGGCGTCGGGGGGGGATTCCAGGACGGGCGTGTCGATCTCCACCCGCCCGGCCGGATCCTCGCCGCGGAGGGCGCGGGCGGCGATGTACACGGCCTTCCGGAACAGCCGGTCCTGGGCGTAGATCCCGGCCGCGGCGTACGTCCCCACCGAGGCCTGGGATTTGGCCGTCGGCTCGTCCCAGGTGTATCCGGCCGGGACGAACGGGCGATCGGTCCCCACGCTCTCCGTGGCGGCGTCGGCGGCGGCGACGAGCGACGCGCCGTCGGTGGCCAGGACGAGCGTCACCCCGGGACGCGACTTGACGGCCTCCGCGACGGCCTCCGCGACCGCGTCGCCGGCGGCCGTCGCGTCGGCGTCGACGCGAAGCTCATCGACCTTCGCGACCCCCGCGGCCCCGAGGGCTTCCTTCAGCGCCGCGACGCGGTCGGCCACGAACGGGTCGGCGTCGGGCCGGACGACGACCAGAGCGCCGGACTTGGGGTCGAGCTTGCCGTTGGTCGCGTTCCGAATCGCCAGCGCGACGATCCGGCCCGCCGACGCCTTGAACGGCGAAGGGGCGATGACGACCTCGCGGCCGGGGCCCTCGGAGTCCCCGGCCAGCGACCGGCCGAGCGCCAGGACGAGCAGCCCCTTCGCCCGCGCCTCGGCGACGGCTTCCTCCAGGTCGGCGTCGGGGTCGGCGGGGGCCTCGACGATGAGCGCCGGCGGCTGGCGCCGGGTCGCCGCGCGGACGGCCTCGGCCTGCTCTCCGGGCCTCGGCTCGGCGACCTGGATCTTGACCGTGTCCAGCCCGGCCTGGACCATCGCGCCGGACCTGACCGCCTCGGCCGCCACCTCGTCGGACCTGGGGACCGGCACGACCTCGAAGGGCTTCGTCCCGGCGCGGACGACGTTCCCCCACGCGGCCTTCGACGTCGGCGACGGCGGCGGCCCGCCGCAGCCCGAGGACGCCGCCAGCGCGACCGCGATCGCGACAATGCCCCCCAACCCCGCGCCAGCTCGACCGAGACGCGCCATGCCCCAATTCCCCCGCGACGACCTGGGATCCCGACACGAACGTAGTGTATCCCGACTCGCCGCGCGCGAACATGGGGAGGATCGGAACGTCGGGGCTTGCTCCACCTGAGGCGATCGGCGAGCGGACGCGCCCCCCTTCACCGCCGAGACGCCTCCCCCCCCGAGCGGGAGGGGGGCACGACCGGAAGACCGACCATGACGCCGCCATCCCGCCGGGAGTTCCTCGCCGCCGCGACCGCCGCCCCGTTCGTCCTCCGATCGGCCGAGGACGGGCCGCCGGCGGCCTCCCCCGCGCTGCTGGAGCGGATCGAGGCCTTCCGCCCCGGCCGGCTCGGCGCCGACTTGGCCGCCCTCCGCCCGCGCGACCGCATCGGCGCGAGCCACGTCGCCGGTCTGTACGCGCCGGGACAGGGCAGGCCATTCCTCGTCGAGGGGGCCGAACGCCTCATCGCCCTGGGGACGCGGGCCGCCAAGTTCTGGTTCACGCCCCGGACGATCGCGTCGAGCTACCCATGGGGGTCCGACTGGGGCGGGGGCCGCGACACGTTCGTCGAGCTGGCCCGGACGGACGACTTCCGCGCCGTGTTCGACCTCCCCTTCTCCGTCATCGCGCTGGAGGCCCTGCTCCCCCATGATGAGGCCTGGCGCGACCGGGCCCCGGACGGCCCAGAGGCGGTCGAGGAGTCGGAGCGGGCGATATACGACCTGGCCCGCCACCTCCTCGCCGAGTATCGCGACCGGCCCGTCACCTTCATCCTCCAGAACTGGGAATCGGACTGGCGATTCCGGGGCGCGACGGCGGAGACCTGGAGCCCCCCGGCCGAGGAGGTCGAGCGGCTGTCGGACCGCATGGTCCGCTGGCTCGCGGCGCGGCAGCGGGGCGTCGAGCGGGCGCGGGCCGAGCACCCCGGGGCGCGGTGCCGCGTGGCCCACGCCGCCGAGGTCAACCGCGTGCTCGACGGCTTCCGCGGCGTGCCGAACGTGACGCGGAACGTCCTGCCGCGCGTCGAGCTGGACCTCGTGTCGTACTCCTGTTACGACGCCCTCGCCTCGCCCGCCACGCTGGCCGTCGCGATCGAGGAGATCCGGAGGCACGCGCGCCCCGGCCCGCTGTTCGGCCCCGGCGCGGTGATGCTCGGCGAGATCGGCGTCCCGGAGAACGAGCAGCCCGAGCGGATCGCCGAACGTTGGGACGGCTGGATCGGCGTCGCGCTGGCCCTCGACGTGCCGTACGTCTTCCAGTGGCAGCTCTACTGCAACGAACCCCGCGCCGGCCGACCCCGACCGGACGTGCCGATCCGCCGCGCGGACGAATGCCGGGGCTTCTTCCTCGTCCGGCCCGACGGCACGCTCGGCGAGACGGGCCGCCTGTTCGCCGGATGGTGGCGGGCCTGACGCGGGCGTCCCGTCATCACCCCCGCTTCTTGCCGGCGCGGGCCTTGGCCTTCGCCTTGGAGCGGGCGCTCTGGGCCTGGGGGCTGGGGGCGGGGCGGGCGGGGCCGCCGGAGCTGGCGGAGCGGAGCTGCTGGATCTTGTCGCGGAGCGCCGCGGCGCGTTCGAACTCCAGCTTCTCGGCCGCGTCGAGCATCTCGGCCTCCAGCGCCGCGAGGTATTCCTCGCTGGCGTCGGTGGCCTCGTCGCGACGGACGACCTCGCGGGTGATGGTCCGGGCGTGGATCTCCTCCTCGATCCCCCGCCGGATCGCCTTGACGATCGATTCCGGCGTGATGCCGTGCTCGGCGTTGTAGGCGAGCTGGTGCTTCCGCCGCCGCTCGGTCTCGTCGATGGCCCGCTGCATCGAGGGGGTCATCTTGTCGGCGTACAGGACGACCTCGGCGTTGACGTGCCGGGCCGACCGGCCGATCGTCTGGATCAGCGAGGTCTCGCTGCGGAGGAACCCCTCCTTGTCGGCGTCCAGGATGCAGACCATGGACACCTCGGGGAGGTCCAGCCCCTCGCGCAGCAGGTTCACGCCGACCAGCGCGTCGAAGGCGCCCTCGCGCAGCTCCCGGAGGATGGTCACGCGCTCGATGGCGTCCAGCTCGGAGTGGAGCCACTTGCAGCGCAGGCCCTGCTCCTTGATGTACCGCGAGAGGTCCTCGGCCAGCCGCTTCGTCAGCGTGGTGACGAGGACGCGCTCGTTCCTGGCGGCCCGCTTCTTGACCTCCTCCAGCAGCGCCGGGACCTGGCCCCTGGCGGGCTCGACGCGGACGACCGGGTCGATCAGGCCGGTGGGGCGGATGACCTGCTCGACGACCTCGCCGCCGGACGCCGCGATCTCGTAGTCGGCCGGCGTGGCCGAGACGAACATCCGCCTGGCCGGCTTGGCTTCCCATTCGTCGATGCGGAGCGGCCGGTTGTCCAGGGCGCTGGGGAGCCGGAAGCCGTGGTCGACCAGCGTCAGCTTGCGGCTGTGGTCGCCGGCGAACATGCCGCGGATCTGCGGCAGCGTGACGTGCGACTCGTCCAGGATGAACAGGCTGTCGGGGGGGAAGAAGTCGAGCAGCGTGTTGGGGGTCTCGCCCGGCTTGCGGCCGGAGAGGTGCCGCGAGTAGTTCTCGATGCCGGAGCAGTAGCCGACCTCCAGCAGCATCTCCATGTCGTAGCGGGTCCGCGCGGAGAGGCGTTGGGCCTCCAGCAGCTTCCCCTGCTCCTTCAACTGCTGGACCCGCTCCTCCAGCTCCTTGCCGATCGCGTCGACGGCCCCCTGGATGCGCTCCTCGGGCAGGACGAAGTGCTTGGCCGGGTAGACGTACAGGTCGTCATGGGTCTGGACGACCTGGCCGGTGAGGGTGTCGATGGTCGCCATCCGCTCGACCTCGTCGCCGAACAGCTCGATGCGATAGCCGATCTCCTCGTACGCCGGCCAAAGCTCGATGACGTCCCCCCGGACGCGGAACTTGCCGCGCTCGAAGGAGACGTCGTTGCGGTCGTACTGGATGTCGACGAACTTCATCAGCAACTCGTCGCGGTCGACGATGTCGCCGAGCTTCAGCCGGACCATCATCTTGCGATAGTCTTCCGGCGAGCCCAACCCGTAGATGCACGACACGCTGGCGACGACCACGACGTCGTCCCGGCTGACGAGGGCGCTGGTGGAGGCGAGCCGGAGCCGCTCGATCTCCTCGTTGATCGAGGCGTCCTTCTCGATGTAGATGTCGCGCTGGGGGATATAGGCTTCGGGCTGGTAGTAGTCGTAATAGCTGACGAAGTAGCGGACGGCGTTGTGGGGGAAGAACTCCTTGAACTCCGCGTAGAGCTGCGCCGCCAGCGTCTTGTTGTGCGACATCACCAGGGCGGGCCGGCCGTACTGGGCGATGACGTTGGCCATCGTGAACGTCTTGCCCGAGCCGGTGACGCCCAGCAACGTCTGGGCCCCCTTCCCCTCGCGCAGCCCCGCGACCAGCTTCTCGATGGCCTGGGGCTGGTCCCCGGCCGGCTTGTAGGGGCTGACAAGCTGATACTGGCTCATCGCGTGGCTGCCTCGTCGCGGCTTCCGAGCTTCCCATGAACGTCGGTCCAGGCACCCTAGTATACTGACGGTCGCGGGAAAAGTCTCCGGGAAGGGCCATGGGCCGTTCGATGCCGCCCCCGTCGGAACCCGACGACGATGCCCCTTCTCCCCGCGTCGGAGAAGGCACCCAACGGCCGGACGGGGGGGCGACCAGAAGCCGGCGGCGCCATGATCCCGTAGGCCGGGTCGAGACCCAGCTCGGACGAGGAGTATCCCATGCTGTGTCGCGGCCCAGCCTACGGGACTGGATTGGGGCTATCGACGCGACAAGCGCGGCCCACGGCCGCCGCGATCAATAAGCCCGGTCCGGTGCCGAGCGCGAGAGCCCCCTGGCTGAAAACCTCCCAGGTCGCTCCCTCGGCCAGCAGGAAAGCCAATCCAACGCCGAGGAAGATTGCGCCGCCCACGAGGCAGAACCGACGGAACGTCTCGTCGCCCCAGCAGCCGACGATGGTGAAGCACCAGCAGATTGGAATCAGCAGCAACGCGCCGACACGGCTGATCCATGGCCATTCGTCCCACTCCGCAGAGAGGGCGAACGATGCCATGGATAGCGCGGAGCTAAAAGCCCAGGCCAAGGCGAATAAACGCTCCGACACGATGGTACGTTCCCGCCGTGAATGACCCGCGACTCCCCGGGGTAAGTGCCCCTGCCCCTTCCCGGAGCGGATCGAACTGAAGACAATCGTCGGGCCTTCGGTAGACCAGGGAAGCATCCGGTCAGGTATCTGGGTTGTTGTGGCCCTCACGGCGGCAGCTCGTGGACACGATCAGGACAAGTTTCATGAACCGACCGCCCTATCCGCTCGCCGTCCCGCCGCCCATCTTCCGCAGCGCCGCAGCGTGACGCAACGCCCGTTCGGCCACCCCTCTGGCCGGCTCGACCACTTGCATCCGAGAGCAGTTGCTAAATGAAAGCCCCGACCACGCGAGCGTCGCCCACCAAGTCCTACATGTGGCTCGTTCGGATCTTCCCGCTGACGCCGATCCGCGATGACGACCACGCCCGCGACGCATCGAGGATGCTCGCTTACGTCCTGTCGCTGAGCGAGGAGGATCCGGGGGTGGTCGATTATCTCGACGTCCTCACGACCCTCGTGGAAGCTTATGAAAGCCGCGGCCCGATCCCGGACGGCTCGCCAACCGACGCGCTGGTGATACTGATGGAGCAGCGGGGGTTGACCGCGTCGCGGCTGGCGTCGGAAGCCGGGATCGGCCGAGCGTCCCTGGCAAGCGCCCTGCGCGGCGTCCGGCCCATCTCCGCCGCGCAGGCCGTCAGCCTCGGCGAGTACTTCGGCGTCGCGCCGCAAGTCTTCCTCCCGGATCGTGGCCATGACTCCCCGCGCCCAACGGCCCAACCCGGCGAGAAGTAATTTCGCGAATCATGAAATCTCCGCCCCCTCGCCGCGGAGCGTTAGGGGTGATCGTAAAGCCGCTCTTTGAAAACCTGGAATCGGTAGAAGGGCGAGGCAAGGCCGTCGCGACGCACGCGCGGTCTCGGCGCCACCGCGATCCGACCCCGGCGCGCGGTCGGCCGGGCCGAGTTGACCAGGCTCCCGGACGCGCGGGCGGGACGCATGGCGACGATCGCCGATGGGGATCGAAAACGCATTCGAAATTGACGAACGAAGCCAAATCGATTTCGCCTCAATCCACTACGCCAAATTGACTTACAGTGAATTCCGTCGAGTGGCGCGATAACGAACGAAGCCAACGGCGGGCGACCCCGCGTTGACGCGGTCATAAGAGTCGATCCGTCGTGAAGCGGGCGACCCCGCGTCGGTCGGCGGGCTTGCGGGCGGGCCGACGGGTCGCCACCATCGATGGGACAATTGACGTCCCATCCGATCGGAGCCCCACCATGATCGAACCGGCCCGGATCGCCGCCCGCGGATTGCTGCTGACCCTGGCGCTCGCCGCCGTCCCCATGTACCAGGCTTCGGCGCAGGCACCCGCCGCCGGTCGGGCTCGCCCCGACGCCGCGACGGGATTGAAGCCGGGCGACGGCGGGCCGGCGGTCGAGGATCTTCAGCGTCGGCTCAACCTGAAGCTGGAGCCTTCGCCGAGCCTGGGGGTCGACGGCGACTACGGCGAGGCCACCCGCGCCGCCGTGTCGCGGTTCCAGCGCGAGAAGGACCTGCCGGTCACGGGCGTCGTCGACGCCGAGACCCTCAAGGCGCTGGGGGACGAGAAGCTCGACGAGCCCAAGATCCCCGCTCCGGAGGTCGTCAACGCCGAGACCCCGGCCAAGCAGCCCGCCGATCCCATCGACGGCCCGCCGTTCGTCTCCGCGAAGGCGTGGGCGATCGTCGACGGCCGCACCGGCTCGCTGCTCGAGGGCCACCGGCATGACGAACCGCTCCCCATGGCCAGCACCACCAAGATGATGACGGCGCTGATCGTCGGCCGGATCGTCCAGGCCGAGCCCGAGGCGCTCCGCGAGGTCGTCACCTTCTCCGAGCGGGCCGACCGAACGCCCGGGTCGACCGCCGGCGTCCGCGCGGGGGAGAAGGTACCCGTCGAGGAGTTGCTGTACGGGATGATGCTCCCCTCGGGCAACGACGCCACCGTCGCCTTCGCCGAGCACTTCGGCGGCCGGCTGCCCGGCGAGGGGGAAGCTTATGACCGCTTCGTCGCCGCCATGAACGCGGCGGCCGAGGAGTTGGGCATGTCCCAGACCCGCTTCGCCAATCCCCACGGCCTCCCCGCCGATGGCCACCACGCCGGCGCCGGCGACCTCGCCCGGCTGGCGATCGCCGTGCTCCAGGATCCCCTGCTCGCGAAGGTCGCCGCAACGCCGAGGCGCGGGTGCAAGCTCGTCGACGCCGACGGCAACGAGCGGAACGTCGTCTGGAACAACACGAATCGCCTGCTCGGCATCGAGGGATACGACGGCGTGAAGACCGGCACGACGAACGCGGCCGGCAACTGCCTGGTGGCCAGCGGGAGCCGGGGCGACGACCGCCTGATCGTCGTCGTCCTGGGGGCGGCCACGTCGGACGGCCGCTACCTGGACGTCCGCAACCTGTTCCGCTGGGGATGGGGCCGGCTCGGCGGCCGCTGACCCTCGCGCGAAGGCCGGATCAGCGGCCCTCGGGGGACGCTCCCGGCCCGACGCGCAGGTGGGGGGCCAGCCGCGCGAGCGTCGCGGGGCCGACTCCCCGGGCGCGACGGGCGACGTCGGGGAGGTCGAGGAACGGGGCCTCGGATCGGCGGGCGTCGATCTCGGCGGCGAGCGCCGGGCCGACGCCGGGGAGTGCCGAGAAGACCTCGATCGGCGCGGCGTTGATATCCAGCACCAGGGCCGGCGGGCGCGCGGGCTCGGCCCGTCGCGAGGGGGCCAGGGCGGCGACCGCCAGCCCCGAGCCCATCGCCAGGGCCGTCAGGACGCCTCGCGCGGCGGGCGACCAGGGGCCGGCCGCCGCGAGGGTCGTCTTATTGTGGGTGGTCATGGGCGGCCCCGCCGGGTCGGGACGTGGAGTCCGTCTCGCGACGAGGTTACACCTGGCCGGCGGCGGGCCGCAAGGCCGTCGCCCGTTCGCTGGATCGGCGACGGAGCCGGACGACGCCCACCCCCGCCACCAGGATCGCCCCCGCGAGCATCAGGAACGCGGAAGGCTCCGGGACGGCCGGGAGTTGCGGGACGACGGGGTTGGGATTCGTGCCCGTCCCGCCGCCGTCGGGCGGCACCGGCGGGACGATCGGTAGCGGGGGGACGATCGGCGCCGGGGGCGGGTCGATCGGCGGCACGGGGACATCCGGGGGGATGAACGGCGGCGGGACGATCGGGACCGGAGGCCGGTTGTACTGGGTCTCGATCATCTTGCCGATGTTGGGATGGTAGAAGTTGAAGCGGTTGGCGTTGAGGCTGTGGCGGAATTGCAGCATCCGCCACATCCGCGTGTCCGGGAGCCGGCCGTCGTTGGCGGCCTGGTATTTCTGGGCGGCGAAGATCGGCGCTGCATGCCGGATCTCCCATTTCGACGGCGGGACGATGAAACCCATGTTCGCGACTCCTCGGCGCCGCTGCGGCGCCCCCCATCCATCCGTGAATACGAGGCTCAGGCGGCCCGATGCTTCACTTCGGTAACTCAGATGGATCCCAAGACGAATAGGCCCTTCCCGGCCGGCCAGGCGCGCGGAATCCCCGGCGAGAAGGCGACGACCGGGTCGGTCGCGGCAAACCTCGCTTCAGGCGATTCGAAGCCCCTCCGCCATCCTGGGCGGGGAGGCCATGTCCGCGCTTACGTCCTGCCGGATGGCTCCAGGTCGGGTGGACAGACAGCCTTCCACATGCAAGCAACCGTCCAGCCACATTCCGTCAGCTTCTACGGCTCTTCCCAACTCGTTGTGCCGCGCGATCCCGAGAAATCGGAAAATCGCGGAAATCAACATCCTCTCCCTGAATGTCGCTTTTGATCATCGCGAGGCGTCCTCTCCTCCCGGATGTGGCGACTTTAACCCAAATTCCCAAGGCTGAAAAGTCTTCTTAGTCGTCCCGAGGAAGGCTCCATGCAGTCGACCTATCTTGTTGCCCCCCATGGGCGACCGCTCAGTCCACGCCCCCTCGCGTCGCCGCGATGGGCGCGGAATTTTCAAGATATTTCGCCGGCCGGCCGACGCGCGTGGGGTTGCGGGGTCCGGTGGTTGGGTGGAGAAATTCGATCCCCGGGGTTTCGGACGCTTGGAGCGGCCCGACGCGCGCTGTAGACTCGGCGACGATGACACGCCAGAACCCCCGCGGCCGAACGGGATGGGCCGCGGCCCGCTGACTCGCCCCGCGTTGCAGACGGAGAGACGCCTCGGGAGTCGTCCGGCAAGCCCCCCCGCCCTCCCGGCGCGACCCGCCCCCACGGGCGACCAAGCGTCCGGGACCCGGGCCGCCGATCGAACCGACGAGGAGCCGCGTTATGGCCGACGCCCCGCCCCCGAAGGTTTACCGTCGCGGACGGTCGCCGGGGCCGGGCCGGGCGTCCCGTCGTCTCGCGATCGCGCTGGCGGCCTGGGCCGTCGCGGCGTCCGGGGCGTGGGGGTCGTGGGGAAGGGATGGCGATCCGTCGCGCCAGGGTCTAAGGGTGGGAGCCGCCGGCATGTGGGGACCTCATTCCGGGCCGTTGCTGATCGAGTACTACGAGGCGTTCCTGCGCGACCGCGACCTCGCCCGGTTCGGCGAACGGGTGGCCGCGCGGTACACGGAGGAGACGCTCTGCCGGGTGCTGGCCTCGTCGCCGCGGTCGTCGGCCCGGCGGGGGGCGGTCCTGGCGCTCGGGGTGCTTGGGACGTTCGACGGCTGCAACGCCCAGCTCGGCCGGGCGCTGCGCGACGGGGACTCCGTCGTCCGCACCATGGCCGAGCGCGCCGTGTGGGTCGTCTGGTTCCGCGCCGACACGCCCGAGAACAACCAGACGCTGGAGGAGGTACGGGCCCTGGTCGCGGCCGAGCGGCCGGACGAGGCCATCGAGCGGGCGTCGCGGCTGATCGCCCGCGCCCCGCGGTTCGCCGAGGCCTACAACCAGCGCGCCATCGCCTACTACCAGCAGGGCCGGTTCGCCGAGAGCGCCGAGGACTGCATCCGGACCCTCGCCCTGAACCCCTGCCACATCGGCGCCCTGGGGGGCCTGGCCCAGTGCCAGCTCAACCTGGACCGGCCGCGCGAGGCCCTCAAGACGCTCCGCCGGGGCCTGCGGCTCCAGCCCTACAGCGAGGCCCTCGGCGAGGCCATCCGGGCGGTGGAAACCCGCCTGGAGTCCGACGGCACCCGCTGACCCGAGCACGAATCATGGCCGTCCCCTATTATGACAACCTGGAGGCCACGCCCGTCGGCGGCCTCACCTGCATGGTCGAGGTCGAGCGGATCTACGGCTTCGACTGGGGACGATTCGGCGCCGCCGACTGGGACGCGCTGGCGCGATCCTACGAAGGGCTCCCCGGGGGGCTGAGGTGGTCCCCGGACGGACTGCCGATGTGGTTCGGCGACGACGAGGATCTGCCGCCGTTCCTCACGGCGTCGGTCGAGCCCCCCGGCTTGCAGGTCTTCGGGGTCCTCCCCGAGGCCGACTGGCTCGCCTGGGACGCGCGGTTCCTCGCCGCGACCGCCGGTCTCCCCGCCCGCGATCTCGCCTGAGCCGGGGCGGGCGGCGTCAGGCGTCGGGCTCGGGGCGGCGGACCGGGGTGGGGCGGACGAGCGAGGGGTGGTGCGGGCCGGCGAAGGCCGACACGACCTCCGGCAGCGCCGCCAGGTGCAGGTGGACGAAGCTGCCGACGGCGTGGTGCCGGAAGTAGAAGTCGCCGTCGCCGGAGAGCCGGCCGGCGCACGAGGGGCACTCGAACGCGGCGGGGCTGAACGTCAGGTTCCAGCGCCCGCTGCGATAGCCCCGGACCTGGGTCCCGCGCGGGCCGAGCCAGGAGTCGCGCGTCAGGGTGCGGACGACGCGCTCCGGCGGCCGGGGGGCCGGGGCGAACTCGGCGTCGACCGGGAGGATCCCCGCGCCGGGGAACCGCTCGCCGTCGACCACGATCGACCGGCCGAGGTAGGCGGAGCCCCCTCCCTCGGTATAGATCCGCTGGCCGCGGCAGACGTGCTGGCGCAGCGAGGCGGCCATGCTGAAGTTCGACGCCAGGGCGCCCGCGTATCGCTCGGCCAGGCCGCAGCCGATCATCACGAGGTCGACGCGGTCGGGGAGCGAGCCGTCGCACAGCGGCGAGAACTCGACGAGCTGGGCGCCCATCGCGGCGAGGGCCTCGAACGTGTCCGGGAAATAGCAGCCGAACGCCTCGTCGCGGGCGAACGCGACCCGGAACGCCGGCGCGCCGGGTGGCCGACGGAGGGCGGGCCGCTCGACGAAGTCGGGGTACGGGCGGCTCGCGGCCAGGGCCTCGATCGCCGGCAGGTCGGCGTGCCGCAGGAAGCTGGCGGCCAGGGCCTCGACCGCCTCGCGCGGGAACGTCCCCGGGGGGGCGGATTCCACCTCGCGGCGGGCGGCGGGGAGCGACTCCACGGCCCCGACGACGGGGAGCCCGCTGGTCAGCCGGACCAGCCGCCGGCATCGCTCCAGCTCCTCGGGCGAGTCGACGCCGTCCAGGATCACCGCGGCGGCGCCCCGCGGCGGGCGAGGCAGGTGGAACGTCCCGCAGCGCGAGCCGCCGACCGACGCCACGGCCACCACCGGCAGGTCCAGCAGGCCCACGAGCGGCCCGAGATCCCCCGAGGCGGGGCCCGCCGGCCAGACCTCGGGGCAGGCCGGGGTCTCGGCCGCCCCGCCGCCGTCGCGAGGGCCGTCGAAGGTGCCCTCGACGACCGCGAGGCCCGCCGAGCGGACACCGCCGGCCAGGAGCGTGAGGCAGACGTCCGGCGGCATCAGCCAGGTGTCCAGGTGACGGCCGGGCATGCCGGTCGCGTGGGCGACGACCTCGGTGGGGGTCGGGCACGCCCGCGCCCGGAAGTGCTGGACCCGCAGGCCCCGCGCGGTCAGGCCGGCGATGAGGGCCAGGCCCGCGATCGAGGGGTCGGGCCCCGACGTGGACGTCGCCAGGGCGATGCGGGGGACGGGCGTCGTCATGGAAATTCGCGATCCACCGCGCCGGGCGAGCGAGCCGGCGCCTGACGTCGAGATGTCGCGGGCCGGACCGGGGGCTCGATTCGACCCCCGCGTCGTCGCCGTGGGCTCGGGGCTCGGCCGGTCGGGTTTCCGGGCTTGGGCGGGCTCGCCGCCGTCGAAATCCTGGCCCCAAGGACCGTCCGTCGGCCCGTCCCAATGATAGGGATCCCGCCCCCCAGGTCAAGGAGGCCGCGGGGCCCCGCCGGGCGCGACTCGGCTTGCCCGCCGGGGCGTCGGCGAGTAGTCTACGCCCCGCCCGGCGTCAGGACGAGCCGCCGGCCGCTCGACCGCACCACCAGACGAGCCCGATCCGGGAAGGACCCCGCGCGATGTCGCAGAACGAGACCGCTCGCCGCCCCGCCCGCTTCGACGCCCGCGCGGCCACCGCCGCGGCCGTCATGTTCGGCCTCCTCGGCGGCGGCGCCACGCCGCGGCAGGCCGGCGATCCCCCGGCCGCCCCCCCGACGGCGAGCCAGCCCGGGCCCGCCGACGCCGCCACGCCCCCCGCGCCCAAGCCCGCGGCGGCCGAGCCGCCCCCCCAGGCCCCGCGGGTCCCGGCCGCGCCGTCGCAAGCCGCCGCCGGCGCCGGGGCGCTCGCGCCGGAGGACGTCCAGGCCCTCCGGGCCGACGCGACCGCCCGGCTCAAGGAGCTGGCCCCCCCCGCCGACGGCGAGGAGAAGGTCGAGCCCGACCCCGAGCGCAAGGTGGCCGACAAGGCGCTCGTCGAGATCCTGGAGGCCCGCCTCCGGAAGCTCGACGACCACGACAAGCTGGCCGCCGACCTGGCCGAGGCCGCCAGGCCCGAGGCCGACCCCGCGCGCAAGATCGCCGAGGCCAAGGCCGAGATCGCCGACGTGGAATCCCGGCTGACGCAGCCGATCGAGGCCCTCACGCCCCCCCTGTTCCGCGGCGACGGCCCGGTCGACCCGGCGTCTCGCGATCAGATGAAGGAGGTCATCGCCGCGGCGCGGAAGGACGTGGCCGACTACCAGGAGAAGATCGCCGCCGCCCCCGCCGACCCCGAGAAGGAGGCCAGGGCCGCGATCGCCGCCCTGAAGGCCGAGCGCGACAAGGTCTCCCAGAACCTGGAGTCGATCAAGGCCCGCGCCGAGGCGTTGGCCTCGGCGCCCGAGCCCGAGGCCCCCGCCGAGCGCAGGCAGGCGGCGGAGCGGGCCGTCGACGTCCGGGTCGACGTCGCCGTGGAGGCGCTGCGGCTCCAGGTGGCCGAGCGGAAGCTCGCCCGCGCCGCGAAGTCGGCCGAGGCCGCCGCCGTCGACCGGACCCGCTGGGTCGTCCGCGATCGGCTCGCCCGCCGGATGCTGGAGCCGATGGAGGCCCGCTTCCGCAAGATCGCCGAGGCCCAGGAGCACGACCTCCAGCGCCAGGCGCGGACCGAGCTGGCGAAGGCCGACCGCGAGCTCGAGCCGATCGCCCGCTACCGGGCCGAGCGCCAGGCCGAGCTGCTGGACCTGGAGGCGGCGGTGGTCAAGACCGAGCAGGTCGCCACCGTGAGCGTCGAGCCGTCCCTGGAGGAGATGAAGAAGCAGGCCACGGTCGCCTCGTCGAAATTCGCCCGCATCCGGCAGCTCGTCGAGGGGGAGGAGAAGCGGCCCGGCCGCATCGATGTCCTCCACATCAACGCCGACTACAAGCGGCTCCAGCCCGAGCGCCGGCGGATCGAGCGCGAGGAGCGGGCCGTGGTCTCGAAGCGGCTGGCCGACCACGTCAACATGCTGGCGAGCGTCGAATTGAGCCAGATCGAGGACGGGCTGCTGGACCAGATCGACCTCGACGACCTCCTGGACCGCCTCCCCCCCGATCGCCACGCCGAGGCGACCGCGGCGTGGCGGGAGATGGAGGATAAGCACACCGGCCTGCTGCGGCGCCGGCGCGACGCGCTGGAGCAACTGGTGCGGCGGGAGCAGGCGACGCTCGACGAGATCGACCGCCGGCTGGAGATCCTGGAGGAGGCGACCAGCTTCATCCGGACCCACCTGTTCTGGGTCCGGGACCAGGACCCGATCGGCGGCGTGACCGTCAGCCTGGCGGCGGGGGAGGCCCGCCGGCTGGCCCGCGTGGCCGCCGGCCTGGCGCACGGCACCGCGACGACGACCGGCTGGAAGTCGGCCAAGCCGGAGTTCCTGGCCGCCGCGGCGGCCGTCGCGCTGCTCCCCCTGGGCATCCTCCGCGTCCGCCTCGCCCTGAAGCGCAAGCTGGCGGAGATGCTCCCCCCGCCGTCGCCCCCGCCGTCGCCGGCGGCGGTCGACGGCCCCGTCGCTCCCCAGGCCTGACCTGATCCGATCCGATCCGCGCCGAGCATCCACCTTTCGCGAGGGACTCCGTCGTCATGCTGGCCGTTCGATCCTTGCTGATGGGCGTGCTGTGGGCCTCCGCCTGGCCGCTGTACCTGGCCGCGACCGCGCAGGCGGCCCGGCTCGGCCCGTGGCCGAAGGCGACCGGGACGCTGGCCGCGACCGTCCTGAACGCCCTGGCCCTGGGCCTGTTCGCACGCGGCCTGGGCGCGTGGTTCTTCAAGCCCGGCGGGTGGTGCGAGCGCTACCTGGAGACCCCGGCGAGCGTCACGCGGCAGTTCCGCTACGCCGGCCGGCTGCTGATCCTGGCGGCGATGGCCCTGCTGGTGCCGATCCACCTGTTCGCCCACGGCGAGATCGCCCACCAGGGGACCGCCGTGACGGCGCCCGCCCTGTCCCGGTTCCTCTACCTGGCGTTCGAGCTGATCGTGCTGGCGTCGCTGGCCTACCACCTGCGCCCCGGCTCGCCGCTGATGACATGGATCAACCCCGACGTCCCGACCGCCGGCGAGGCCGAGCCCGGCACCGAGGCCGTCGTCGTCGTGACGACCCGCCAGGCGTTCGGCTCGGTGGGCGAGGCCTGGGTGACGTGGTGCTGCCGCCGCGCCCGGCTGATCGCCCGGCTGATCGTGATCTTCGGCGTGGTCGTGGTGGTCCTGGACGTCCGGGGCTACAGCTTCGCCGCCTCTCGGCTCGCGCTGGGGGGGGTGGAGAGCCTGGCGGTCTTCTCGCTGTCGTGGGCCATCCACCGGGTCGTCGCCCGTGTGATCTCCTGGCGGCTGCGGGCCGACACGCGGGCCGGCCGATTCTGGGCCACGGCCGCCTCGCTCTGGACCGCCCGAGCCAAGGGCGCCCACGCCGCCGCGACCCCCCCGGGAGGGAAGCCCGCCGAGCCGATCGACTGGACGCTGCGCGCGTCGCAGGCCTCCACGTTCACGATCATCCTGCTGGCCGTGGCGATGCTGGGGTGGATCTGGGGGATCGACCCGGCGCTGCTGGGCTTCCTGTCCAAGCAGCCCCTCCCCTGGAAGGCGGCCGAGGGGAACCCGGTGATGCTGGGCGACCTGGCGCTGTCGCTCTCGGCGATCGCCGTGGGGGTCCTCGCGTGGCGGTTCATGCCGGCGATCCTGGCCGTCGTCCTGTTCCGCCGCGTCGGCGACGACCCGGGCGCGCGGTACGCGATGGTCACGCTCGCGCGCTACGCCGCGATGGGCCTGGCCGTCACCATCGCGCTCCAGGCGATCCACTTCGAGCTGTCGCAGATCAGCTTCCTGCTGGCGGCGCTGGGCGTCGGGCTGGGGTTCGGGCTCCAGGAGGTCGTCGCCAACTTCATCTGCGGGCTGATCCTGCTGCTGGAGCGGCCGATCCGCATCGGCGACACGGTCTCCGTCGGCGGGACCACCGGCAAGGTCGACCGCATCAACACCCGCGCCACCACGATCATCAACGGCGACAACCAGTGCATGATCGTCCCCAACCGCGAGCTGATCACCGGCAAGATCGTCAACTGGACGCACAAGGATAAGATCATGCGGGTGGGCATCCGGATCGTCGTCGCGCACCAGGCGGACGTGGAGGCGGTGACGTCCCTGCTGACGACGATCGCGAAATCGGACTTCGACGTCCTCTCCAAGCCCGCCCCGTCGGCCTCGCTGGAGGAGCTGGGCGAGTCCGGCATGGTCTTCGGGATGTCGGTCTTCGTGGCCGACCCGGGCCTGATGGGGGGGGCGAAGCATCGGCTCTGCAAGGCGATCCGCGAGCGGTTCGCCGCGGCCGGGATCGCGCTGGCGAGCCCCGTCCGCGAGATCACCCTCGCCGGCCTGCCCGAGGAGCTGACGCGTCTGATGGGCGACCGTCGGATCCGAGGCGACGAGGCCGAGCCCGCCCCGCGCGGCCCGCATCAGGCCGTCGAGGCGCGGGCGACCGCCCTGGACTGACGGCCCTCGTTCACTCGCCGCCGGCGGCGGGCTCGGCCGGAGCCGGATCCGGAGCCGGCTCGGGGCCGTCGCCGAGGTAGAACGCCTCGCAGAGCTTCCCCAGGAGCTTGCCGGCGTCGGCCGTGGTGGGGACCTCGCCCCCGTCGCGGGCCTCCAGCACGACGCCGTTGATGAAGAAGGCGATCACCAGGGGTCGCCCGGCGGCGGTCTCCATGTATCCGGCCAGCGCCTTGCTGGTGAGCAGTCGTCGGCCGATGAGGGCGTCGTCGACGTACATGGTCCCGGTCTTGGCCCGCGCGTGGCCCCGCGCCGGGCTGCCCTCGGCCACGGCCTCGGCGAGCGTGCCGTCGCGGCCGAGGATCGGCAGCGCGGCGTCGTAGGAGGCGAAGTCGGGGCGGGCGGCCATGGCCCGCAGCAGCGCGACGGTGGCGCGGGGCGTGGCCATGTCGGCCCACTGGCCCCCCGCCCCGCCGCCGAACGAGACGGCCAGCGGGTCGAGCCCCAGGCCCTGGAGGATCTCCCCCTGGCGCCTGAGCCCGGCGGCGAGGGAGCGCTCGCCCTTGTTAACCGCCACGAGCATCGGCAGGGCGCTGGCGTGGACGTTGTGGCTCACCTTCAGGATGACGCGGAGGAACTCCCGGAACGGCGGCGAGGTGTACTCGGCCACCTTCGGGAGCCCGGCGACGGCCGATCGCGGCGGCAGCGCGGACTCGGGGTTGTCGGCCAGCGGGGACGCCTCGACGTGGACGCCGCGACGCCGCAGCGCCTCGATCAGGAGCGCCCGCGCGAACGACGCCGGGTCCTCGACCTCGACGGTCTCCACGAACGACTCCGGCCCGACCGGGACGCGGCCCCGGACCTCCAGCCGGCGGGGGCCGACGAACCGGGCGCGGATCCTCGGCTCGCCGTCGGCCGCGGTCTCCACCAGGGCGTCGATGGCGAGATACCGGGACGCCGGCGAGACCTTCGCGGCGGCGGGCTCCCCGGCCGCCTTCCCTGGCGCGACGATCACGTCGACGAGGTTGTCGTTGATCATGATCGGCGAGACATGACCGGGGCCGCTCCCCGAGCTGGGCGTCCGTTCGAACAGGCGGGCGTCGACGAGGACCTCGCCGGCGATCTTCCGGATGCCCGCGGCCTGGACCTCGCGCGCCAGGTGGTCCAGCCCGGCGAGCGGGTCGCACTCCACGAGGAACCGCGACGCCTTGCCGCCGGAGGCGTAGATGTGGTCCTCGTCGGCGAACAGCAGCTTGCCGTCGGGGCCGGTGCGGCCCCCCATCGCGGGGTCGCCCTGGGCGACGAGGATGAGGTCGCCGTTGAGCGTCCCCCGGTCGTCGACCTCCCCGCGGCGGACGACCGGCGTCTGGAAGCGATGATCGGCCCCCAGCTCGACGAACGCGGCGGCCGAGGAGAAGAGCTTGGCGACCGACGCGGTCGAGAACAGCTCGTCGGCGTTCTTCTCATGGAGCGTCTCGCCCGTCCTGGCGTCGACGACGAGGATCCCCCAGTGGGCGTCGCGGAAGGTCGGGTCGTCGAGGACCGCCTTCACGCGATCGCGCGTCGTCGCGGTCGCGGACCCGGAAGAGGCGGGCGGCGCCGGCTCCTGGCCTCGCGCCGTCGCGGCTCCCGTCGCGACGGCCGCCGCGACGGCCAGCGTCGCGAGCCCTCGAACCCATCCCGAACGCCCGCAGATCGATCCGCAAACGGCCTGCCGCATCGCTGGTCCCCCGCGCCGCCACGTCGCCGCGCGATCCCTCCTCACGCGCCGAGCCCTGGGACGGTCAGTATAGCGGAACGGCCCCCCCGCGGGCAGCGCGACGCGGCCTCAGCGCGCGCCGGCGTCGGGACGCCGCGAAGGCCCCCCCCCCGAGCGCCGCGATCGCGGCCGGGATCGCGGCGGCGGGCTCGGGGACGACCCCCGGGGGCCTCGGCACCACGAACCCGAAATCCGCCGTGACGGTGCGCTCGTCGATCGGATAGGAATGGAAGTAATCGTCCTCGGCATACCGCGCGGCGGTCACGACGATCCGCCCCCCCGTGAAACGGCCGAACGGGTCGTGGGGCCAGAACAAATAGGTGCCCGGCGAGACATAGATACTCCCGGTCTCCCATTGCAAGTCATACCAATTGGTGTAGTGATTCGAGTAGAGCCCTAGAGTCTCGCCCCGTCCGTTGCGGGGATCGATCCAGTTGAACGACGTCATGTACCAGTCCTGGCCGTCGACGCTCATGTCCAGCACCACGTGGACGGGGACCATGCCGCTCGTCGAGGAATCGGGCAGGTGCACCTCGGTCTCGACGAACACCGTGAACGGGCCGGCCCACGCCGCGCCTCCCCCCGTCAACACCATGAGCGTCAGCGCGGCGAGCAGGCGTCCGGACGTCGCGAGGCGCGCCCGGGGCGGGTGCTTATGGATCACGATGAAGGACTCCGTTGTTGTCGCGAACCCGATCGTTCGTACAGGATCGCACGCACCATAGCATCACGCGGGGATCGGTTTGAAGCAATGATTCCCGATTTCTACATATATGGCTTACCAACGCGCGCTCTCGCTTGATTGAACCGCCAACCCCAGCCCGAACGCGTTATGAGGCGGCATGAATAAAGGACGACGCGCGGCCGCGCCGCCCGTTGGGCGGCGCGGTGATCGAGGCCGCGACCGACGCGCCTTCGCCCCCCTCGGCGGTGACGGCCGGGCCCTGGGGGGTTACAATGCCCGCGCGGCCCCGAACGGCCGCGGAGGGGGATTCATGCGGCGAACGATCGGGAGAATTGGCGGTGCCCTGGGTCTCCTGGGGGCGCTGGCGGCGACGGCCGCCGCGCCGGCCGGCGAAGGGGACGCCGTCGCGCCGGCCTTGACCGTCGAGTTCGTCCGGCCCGACCGCCAGGCCGAGGCCGTGCTGGACCTGTTCCGAGGCTCGCGCGCGGCGAGCCCGGCGACGGCGATGGCCTCGTGGCGGCGGGCGACGGGCGACCACGAAGGCCCGGGCAAGGCCGCGCAGGCCGTCATGGCGCTGTTCAACCCGGAGACGGCCCGCGAGTGGCGGGCGATCCACGGCGCGAGCCTCGCCATCGGGCTCGACGCCGACGGCCGGCCCCGGTGGTCGGCGGCCATCCCGCGCGACGACGGCGAGATCGCCGCGCTGGTCGCGTCGCTTCGCCTTTCCGGCGGCTCCGACGAGACGCCCACCCCCGAAGGCTGGCCGGTCCGCCGCCTGGGGGGCCCCGGCGCGCCGCTCGCGGTCGTCGCCCCGTCCGGCGGCGTGGCCCTCGCCGGCGACCGGGCGGATCTGGACGCGGCCGTCGCCCGCCTGGCCCTCCGCGAGACGCCCGACGACGCCGACGGCTTCCACCTGGCGCTGCGGCCGGAACTCCTCCCATCGCCAGCCCCCGCCGCATGGGCCCGGCCGGTCGCGGCGATCCGCGCCTCCGGCTTGCTGAACGCGAGCGGCGTGGTGGGGCTGCGAGACGACAGCCTGGACCTCGACCTGGCCTCCGAAATCGCCCCCGCGAAAACCGCCCTCCTGGACGTGCCGCCCATCGACCCGGCGTGGCTGTCCTGGCTGCCGGCCGAAGCCGAGGCCGCCGTCGCCCTCTCCGCCGGCCGCGGCCCGGCCTTCTGGGACGCCCTGTTCGAGCTGGCCGATCGCGTCGACCGGGCCGACCCGGCGCGGGAGGGATTGCAGCCGCTCCGCGCCCGTCTGAACCTCATGGCGCTGATCCGCGGCGTCCGGCCCGAGGTCGACCTCTGGCCGCTGGTCCGGGGCGTGGCCGCGGGGACGTTCGCCGACGAGTCCGGCACGCCCGGCGCGGTCGCGGCGATCGTCGCCGGCTCTCCCGAGGAAGCCGAACGGATCTTCCGGCGCGTCGTCCTCCCCATGGCCCCCCTTCTGGGAGGCAGGCCGGGCGCGGGGACCGACCCCGGCGCGGTCGTCGCGATCGGCCGGGCGTCGGGCATGCCCGTCGAGGCCGCCACGCGCGGGTCGACCGTCCTGATCGGCTGGGGCGAGGGCGCGCTCGACCGGGCGCTGAAGTCGGCCGAGACGCCCGATCGCTCCGTCGCCGCGCTGGTCTCGATCGACGGCCGCGCCGCCGGCCGAGTCGGCGTCTTCCGGCCCCGGCTGGGCGCCGCGACGAGGCTGATCGACCGGGCGCCCGCCCTGGCCGCGACGCTGGCCGAGGCCGCCCCCGTGATCTGGCGGGGGGGCTGGGACGGCGGCCGGGCGTGGGACGTGGTACGCTGGGGCGACCTCCGGCGCGTCGTGGCCCGGTTCCTGGAGCGAGTCCCCCAGGCCCCGCCGGAAGCCCCCTGAACCCCTCGCGGACGGCCATGCGATTGATCGACCTTCGGTGCGACTGGGCGCTCCAGTACGCCGCCGAATCCACCCAGTACGACCCCGCCGACTACCCCGAGATCCCCGCGCGCGTCGGCCGCCTCGACGGCTATCTCACCGGCGCGACGGCGGCCGTCGTCTCCTGTCGCCGCGCCCCGGACGACTGGGCGCGCCGGGCCGACCCATGGCGCGACCTGGGCGAGATGATCGCTCGCCACGAGGCGGAGTTCTCGGGACGGCTCCTGGCCGGGCCCGAGGACGCCGAGCGCTGGCGCGCCGAGCCCCGCGGCGGACTCTGCTGGGGTGTCCTGGCCGTCGTCGGCCTCGAGGCCCTGATCAAGTCGCCGGCCGACCTCGACCGCCTCGCCCCGCTCTTCGCCCGGGGGGCGCGCGTCTTCGGGGCGGTCCCCGGCGACCTCTCCCGGCCGTTCCTCGAACGGCTGCTGGAGCTGGCCCCCGAGGGCGAGGGCCCGAGGCCGGCGCTCGACGTGGCCGACGCCGACGCCGCCACCGTCGCCGCCGCACTCGACTGGTACGAGGCCGAGCCGACCCGCGCGTCGCGACTGCCGTTGCTGCACTCGGCCGTCGGCCCGGACGCGGCGACGGACATCGTCCGCCGGCTCCGCGCCCTGGGCGCGACGCTGGGCGTGGCGCCCACGCCGACCGCCGAGGAGTTCCGCGCGACGATCGAATCCCTCGCCGCCCTCCCCTTCCGCGACCGGCCCGGCTACGAGGGGATCGGCGTCGCGACCGACTACCTCCGGCTCGACCGGACGGCCCCGGAACTGTCCAAAGTCGGCCGCCTGGCGGCCTGGATCGCCGAACATTTGCCGAAGGACGCCGCGCGGGCCGTGGCCTTCGAGAACGCCCGCCGCTTCCTGCTGGCGATCGCCGGCCGCTGAGCCGGCCCGAAACGACGAAGGGGCGGGCCCGCCCGGGCCCGCCCCTTGATCTCTTCAACGCGCGGAGTCGGCGTCAGTCGAGGTCTTCCTCGTCGTCGTCGCCGAGGTCGTCGAAGTCATCGTCATCATCGTCGTCGTCGAAGTCGTCCTCTTCGACGTCGATGTCGTCCAGCTCCTCGTCCAGCTCCTCGTCGATCTCGTCGTCGTCATCGTCGAAGTCGTCGTCGATATCGTCTTCCTCCTCGAGGTCGTCGATCTCGTCGTCATCCTCCTCGTCCTCGACGTCCTCGATATCGTCTTCCTCGTCTTCCTCGCCGGGGTGGCGGGCGACGAGCAGGGCGGTCTCGGCGTCCCAGCGGACCCGCGGATCGTCGGGGTCGGCGGGGGGTTCCAGGAGGTCGATGGGCGTGGTCTCAAGGTCGAGCATGGATCCGTTCCTCGGGCCAGGGGGGAATTTCGGGCGGGCCGGGGGCCCGGGGATCATGGCCCCGGGCGTCCGCCCGCTCCGCGAGTCGATCAGTGGTGCGAAGTTGACTGGGGTGATTCGGGTCCGTCGCGATGCGGGGTGACCCGGGGCCGACCGCCGCGACTAGGTTCGTTCTCGGGATTGTTCGGCATGACCTCGCCGACGCCTTGAAGAGAGTGGGAAGCGGATCGGCCGGTCGGCCCGCCGGGCCCTCCGGATAATCCTCGCGACCCGCCCCCTCGACGCGGCCGTCTCGTTGGCTCAGACCAGCGGGGCGACCCGGCCGGTGACGGCCGAGCGGGCGACGGCCTCGCTCAACCGGACGGTCTCCAGCGCGTCCTCGGCCGAGCAGCACGGCGGGCCCTGGCCGCGCAGGGCGGCCAGGACGACGGCGTCGATCGAGGTCGCGGGCCCCGGCGTCTCGACCCTCTGGACGGGCGATCCGCCTCCCGGGTCGATCTCGAGGATGGAGTCGGTCGCGTGGATCCGGCCCCGCTCGCCGAAGAAGTTCAGCTCGAACAGGCTGCCGCGCGAGACGCCCGAGAGGGCCAGGGTCGCGGGGACGTCCCCCTCCAGGCGGATCGTCGCGGCGGTGACGACGTCCAGCCCGGGGTCGACCCGCCCCTGCACCGCGAAGACCTCCAGGGCGCGACGGCCGGTGGTCCAGAGCAAGGCGTCGATCAGGTGATCCCCGACGTCGGCCAGCAGGCCTCCCCCGGACATCTTGGGGTCGAATCGCCAGGAACTCTCCCCTCCCTGCTCCCGCTGGCGGGCCAGCCAGGGCTCGGCCATGGCGGCCGTGACCAGCCGCAGCGGCCCGACCGCGTCGGCGGCCAGCCGCGCCCGGGCCTCGATCAGGCTGGGGCGGAGGCGGTACTGGTGCCCGACGGCCACATGGAGCCGCCGACCCCGCGCCAGGCTCACGATGTCGGCCGCCTCCTGGCTGTTGGTCGACAGGGGCTTCTCGATGAACACGTGCGCGCCGGCCTGCAGCGCGTCCATGGCCTGGCGATAATGGAGCAGGTGGGGCGTGAAGATCCCCACGGCGTCGGGCCGCTGGTCGAGCAGGCCGCGGAACTCGTCGAAGACCTCGGGGGCCTCCCCCTGCCGGTCGGCGATCGCCGCGGCGAGCGCCTCGGCCGTTTCCCGCACGGCGTCCGCGACGCCCACGATCCGGACGTCCGGGTCGGTCAGAAGCCGCTCGACGTGGATGCGGGCGGCCTGGCCGCACCCCGCGACCCCGATCCGCAGCAAGGAATTCGACATCGCTCTCGTCGCCTCGGGAGGAACGCCTCGGCCGTCGTCCGTCGGCCGCGTCCGATGGGTCAGCGTCACGAGTTTATCCGGGCGAGTCAAGGCCTTGGATCGATTTTCCCGCCCCCGCGCCGGCGCGTTGCGCAACGCGTTTCCCACCTCCCCCCGCCCGCGACTTTCCCGACGGATCGCCTTGACGCGAACCCACGACCGGGATTATCGTGTCTCTATCGCGTCCGACGGTGGCTGTGGCCTAGCGGTTAAGGCGCCAGATTGTGGATCTGGAGATCGCGGGTTCAAATCCCGTCAGCCACCCTCTCTAATTTTTCCGCCGAACGCGAATCGAGCGTCCCCGCCGGCGGATCAGCCCGGAGGTCGTCGCGCGGTGGCACCCTCGCCGCCGTGGGCCTCCCATCGTTCGCGAGGCGTTACGCCGCCCGGACGGCACTTCAACGGTCATGATGGACGACCATCGAGAATCGCCCCGCGCGGCGTCGACTCGTCGAGCGGACGCCGGGCCGGATCGACCGCGCGCCGCCCGCCGTTCCGAGCGCGTGAGCACCCTCCATCGGGCGGGCGGCCTGCTGGCGGGCCGTAAGTCCTCAGGCACCGCGTCCGCGCGCCGCCAGCCCCGCCCCGATCGCGCCCACGAGGAGCATGGCGATGGACGCCGGCTCGGGGATCGCCGCCGCCCGGATGTTGTCCACGCCGATTTGGGCGGCGATCGGCGGCCCGGGGAAACCGGGGTCCGGGCCGTGGTAGAGCCGGATGACGGAGGCCGAGGTGAGGGCGGCCTCGACGCTCCCCAACGACGCGGTCAGGTCGTCCAGGCCGACGCGGAACGTCGCGGAGGTCCAGCCGCCGCCCGCGGCCAGGAACACCGAGTCGTTCGTGGACGCGACGTCCGTCGGCCCCGTCGCCCCGACGCTCTCGAAGAGGAGGCGCAGGGAGACGTCCGAGGACCCCAGGTTGATCAGGTCCATGGTGATCATCGCGACGCCGGCCGAGAGATAATCCCCCGTCCATCGCGAGTCCAGGTTCAGGGCCACCAGCCTGCCGCCCGCCCCGGTCACCCCCAGCGAGGTCAGCCGCAGGTAGTGGTCGTCCGCGCCCCCCGGCCCGCCGGTCGGCACGTTGATCGGGAGGGCTTCGGCGGGCGGGCTGCCCATCCCGAGCAGGTTGATGAGCCAGCCCTGCGTCGTCCCGTCCTCGAAGTCGTCGACCTGGCCGACGATCGGGTCGGCCGAGGCGGGGGACGGGAGCAGAAGGCACGCGCAAGCGACGAGCGCACAGGCCAGGCGGTGGGGAGTTAGCATCGGTTCGTCCCTGGGTCGGAGTGTCGGAGCAAGAGTTCCAGCCGTTGCGCATTAGATGGTAGCGAAGCGCCTTAGTCAATATGGGCGCGGATACGACGTATGTGTTGATCGGGAGCCACGCCCCTCGGCCCGATCGCGCCGCGTCGAGCGGCCTCGACGGATCGCGACTCCCTACCGGCTCCAGGGCCGCGCCCGTCGAGGGGCGGTCGGTGGCGAGGCCGCGGCGCGCCCTGTAGAATCCGATCCGCGACCGGACGGCCCGATCCCGTGGGGCCGAGGGCGGACGCCAAGCCATGAGGGAGATGCCGATGACGCGCGTGGGGATCGGGTTGGTCGGCTGCGGCCTGTTCGGCGAGAGCCATCTGCGGGCGGTTCGCGGGATACCCAACGCGGAGGTCCGGGCCGTCTTCGACACCGACCGCGACCGCGCGGAACGGATCGCCGCGGAATTCCAGGTGCCGCGCGTCTGCGGCGACCTGGACGAGCTTTGCGGCCTGCCGGACGTCGATCTGGTCGACGTGGTCACGCCCGAGTCCGGACACGCCGCGCCCGTGCTGTCGGCCCTGGCGCGGGGGAAGCACGCCTTCGTCGAGAAGCCGATGGCGACCGACCTGGCCGACTGCGCCCGGATGATCGAGGCCGCGCGGGCCGCGGGCCGTATCCTGATGGTCGGGCATATCCTGCGGTTCGAGGCCAAGTACGCGATGCTCAAGGAGGAGGTGGCGTCGGGCCGCCTGGGCGACGTCGTCTCGATGCACTCCCGACGGAACCGGCCCAAGGAGGCCCTGCCCCTCTACGGCCGCGTCCACCCCATGCTCGAGACGGGGATCCACGACCTCGACATGATGCTCTGGTACGCCGACCGGCCGGTGCGCCGGGCGCGCGGCTTCGCCCGGTCGGTTACCGGGAGCAAGCACCCCGACACCTTCTGGGGCGTGCTGGAATTCGAGGGGGGCGCGATCGGGGTGATCGAGACGATCTGGCTGCTGCCGAGCGCCGGCGGCGTGGCGCTCGACGACGCCTTCCGGGTCGTCGGCTCGCGCGGGATCGGCGATCTCCGCCTGACGCCGGGCGCCCTGAGCTTCTGGCGCGAGGACGGGCACGAGATCCCCGACGTCAGCTACGAGCCGCGCGTGCTGGGCGCGACCCGCGGAGCGCTTCGAGACGAGCTTTCCTACCTCTGCGACTGCGTGGTCGCGGGGCGGACGCCGGAGGTCAACTCCGGGATCGAGGGCTCGCGGGCGGTGCGGGTCGCGCTGGCGCTGATCGAGTCGGCGGCGACCGGCGCGGACGTCGTGATCGAGGACTGGGCCTGAACGTCGCGGGGGATCGATCATGACGGACGTGCAACTCATCGGCCTGGCGGTCGTGATCCTGGCGGGCGTGTTCCAGGGGAGCTTCATGCTCCCCAGCAAGTGGATGGGCGGCTGGGCCTGGGAGAACTACTGGCTGGTCTTCGCCGCCGCCGCCTACCTGATCTGCCCCTGGGTCCTGGCGATGGCGACGATCCCGGACCTGCTGGGGGTGTATCGCGACGTCTCGGCCGGGGTGGTCCTGCGCGTGCTCCTGTTCGGGGTCGGCTGGGGGATCGGCGCGGTGACGTTCGGGCTGGGCGTGGAGGCGATCGGCCTGGCGCTGGGGTTCGCGGTGATCCTGGGCGTGGCCGCCACGAGCGGCACGCTGATCCCGCTGCTGGTCCGACCGCCGTCGGACTTCACCACGGCGCAGGGCGTCGTCACGGCGTCGTCGCTCGCGGTGATGCTGCTCGGGGTGGTCGTCTGCTCGTTCGCCGGCCGCTGGAAGGAGGGAGCGCCGGCGGCGACGTCGCGGCGGACCTCGTACCGGGTTGGCCTGGCCATCTGCGTGATGTCCGGGCTGCTCTCGGCGTGCGGGAACCTGGGGTTCGCCTTCGGCGAGGAGATCTACCGCCGCGCGGCCGGCCCCGACGTGCCGGAGTACCTGGCTCCCAACGCCCTGTGGCCGCTGCTGACGCCCCCCCTGTTCCTCTGCAACGCCGGCTACGCGCTCTACCTGATGCGGCGCGACGGCACGGCCCGCAACTATCGCGACCCGCGATCGCTCCGGAACGTCGGGTTCGGCGCGCTGATGGGCGTGCTCTGGATGGCCGGGATGGCGCTCTACGGGATCGGCGCCGACCGGCTGGGCCGCCTGGGCCCCTCGCTCGGCTGGGCGATCCTGATGTCGAGCATGGTGCTGGTCGCCAACGCCCTCGGCGTGCTGACGGGAGAGTGGCGGTCGTCCCCCGGCTGGGCCCGCCGGCGGCTGGCCGCGGGCCTGGCCCTCCTGCTGGTCGCGATCGCCGGGCTCGGCTACGCCAACTCGCTCCAGCGAGACGACGGCGGATCGGGCGTCGGTTCGGCTTCCGGGGCGGATGGTTGACATCGCCCCTGCAGGGACCGGACGCCGCGACCCCTTCGCGCCTCGCGTCGGGTCGACCGGAGGCCCATCGCCGGCCTCCACCAGGGAAGGGCCGGCGGTCGGCCGGGGATGACGCGTCGGTATCCCCGATCGACCGGAGAGCGGCCGACGTCAGGGTTGCTCCTCTTCCAGGCCGTGCTCGCGGCGATAGGCCGGGATCTGGCGATCGAGCGTGTCGTCGATCAGGTCGAGCTTCTCCTGGATCGTGTCGGGAGTATAGATATAATCCTGCTCCCACTCGTAGCCGAGCCGGGAGTCGCGACGGGCGGTCTCCCGGGCCGACGTCGTCCGCCCCTTCTCCTCCCGCAGCAGCGCGGTCATCGACCGGAGCAGTTCGCGCCGCTCGGCGGCGTCGGTGGACCTGGCCAGCGCCAGGCGCTGCTGCTCGAATTCGAGGATGGCGTGCCCGCTGAGCATCATCCTCCGCAGTTGCTCGGCGAGCAGGACCTCGCGGAACGCGGCCTGGCGCTTCGCCTCGGGGGCCCGCAGCGCGGCCCGGCGATAGCGGAGGAGGCCCTCCTCCATGCGATCCGCGGAGAGCTTCAGGTACTTCTGGAACACGGGCACCGTGAAGAAGGCGGTGTAGCCCCGCGCCGCGTCGTGCTGGTTCGTGAAGTCGGGCCAGAAGACGAGCCGACTGGGGACGTACGGCCAGTATGGGTTGAGTTGGGACTGACCGCTCCAGAGGCCCTGATCCGACCACGAGTGGCCGAGCGTCATGGCGCGGGGCTTGGGCTTGGCGAAGAACAGGGGCGAGGCCACGGCGTTGTTGCTCCCCCAGTTCGGCCCCGTGTCGGGATAGACCCGGATGGCCTCGCTGAAGGACTTCCACGCCGCGAGCACGTCGTCCTCGCCGCCCGCCCCGAACTCGCGGCGGGCGATCCGCCGCAGCAGGTCGTCCAGCGGGGGCGCGTCGCTCCAGGCGTACCAGGCCCGCATCTCGGCGACCCAATTGGGCTTGAAGCCGTAGCTCCAGGATTCCAGCGTCCCGTCGACCTTCCACTCCTCCAGGGCCTTGTAGCGCTCGTGCCACTGGTAGGGGAACGGCAGGTAGGGGAACGTGCCGAACTGCCAGCTGGCGAAGGTGTCGGCCTTCGAATAGACGGCGCGGAAGTTCCGCTCGCGGGCCGCCCGCAGCTGCGCCTGGGTGACCTCCGCCGGGCCGACCTGGCTGATGGCGTAGTCGCGCAGGTACCCCTTCTGGCCGTCGAGTTCGAAGCTCTTGCCGTTCTCGAAGGTGAGCAGGGGGATCGTGGATTCGGGCAATTGGGTCATCACATACGCCTTCGTTTCCGCCTGGTCGGGGCTGAAGGCGACGTTGTATTCCCAGGGGAGGATCTCCACCTTCGGGTTGATGCGGTGGGCCTCCTCGGCGACGATCGCGACGGCCTTGGACCACTCGCGGACCCAGGCGCGAAGGTCCTCGTCCCCCTGCCCCCCCGCGCCGAACCACTTCCTGTAGTAGAAGCCCTCCGTCAGCAGGACATAGCCGCGGATCTCGGGGAACTCGGCGAGGACGTCGCGGACCAGTTTGCGGAGGCCCTCGACGTTCTCCGGGGTCCCGGTGTAGTGGTAGAGCAGCGGCGCGTACACGTCGATCCCGAAGCGGGCGGCGCGACGGGTCAGATCCTTCATGGCCCCCGGCGGATGCTTGCGGATGTCCCTGTCGCTCCAGTGGGGATCCGCGCCGGGCGCGTTGTTCGGGTTGCGGTAGATCGAGCAGTGGATGGCGTCGAAGCCGTACAGGGGGAGCGTGGCCAGGTAGCGGTCGGGCCACTCCATCCAGCCGAGTCCGGACAGCGTCATCCGCGCCTGATAGAGGCTGTGCCGGACGGTGTCCAGGTCGCGGGGGAGGTAGGGCGCCTCCCGCAGGCTGAATCGCATGACGAGGTTGTACAGCCCGTACATCGCCCCGCGATCGTCGTGGCCGCACACCGCGACGGCGTCGCCGGCGACCGTGATCCGGTAGTCCTTCGAAGCCTTGAGCGGGTCGCCGAGGCCGGGCATGGCGTCGCGGGCCGCGGCGACGATCGTCCTCGGGCGTTCTCGCCAGCCGTCGATCCGATCGGGGCGCTTCAGCGCGACCTCGACGCCCATCGCCTCCTTCAGGTAGCGCTGGAGTTCCTCGCCGGCGGCGACCAGGGGGGCCGACGCGTCGGCGGGGATCTCGACGCTCCAGCCGGCGCCGATCTCGATCTCATCGTCGCGGGGACGCTCGTCCGGGTCGCGCGGGCGCGGCGGGAGCCCCTCGGCGTGCTGGCGGTGGAAGTCGTACGGCTCCTCGATCGCGAGCGCCGGCAGGGCCCGCGCCTCGAACTGCTCCTCCGTGACCTGCCCCTGGGACGCTCCCGCGACGCCGAGCCAGAGGGCCAGCAGCCCGAGGCCAGCCGGGTGAATTCTCATGATAGCCACGCATGGTAATGTGTTCGATCGACCGCCGGGGGCGGTCGGGGCCCGGGGGCTGGCTCGCGAATGGGACGATCCCATCGTCGCGGGGGGTGGGGCGGCTCGGGCGGGCCGAGCCTTATTGGACACCGTCGGACGCCGCCGCTCAAGGGACAAGGATCATGGCATGGCGATTGCCGACTTCGGTCTCCTTGAGGGTCCGCGCCGGTCGCGGGCGCGACGGCGGCCCTTCTCGGGCGAGGAGCGATCCCGATGGATTTCCGTCTCAAGGGCTCCGCGCGGGATCGGCTGCGGAGCATGGCGAAGAGGCCTCGCAGCCGCAAGCAGCTCTACCGGGCCGAGGCGCTCCTGGAGCTGGACGAGGGGCGGCCGATCGAGGAGGTCGCCCGCCGCCACCGCGTCGGCGTCGAGAAGGTGGAGGCCTGGGTCGAGGCGTTCGCCGAGCGCGGGCTGGCGTTCCTGGACGAGCCGGACGCGGGCCGACCGCCGACGCGGGACGACGGGGATTCGGGCCGGGACGACCCATGACGGCCGGGAGGTTCCGGGTCGATCGGAGGCTTCGCCATGTCGGGATGGGATCGATGGCTGGCCCTGATCCAGGGGGCATATTTCCTGGCAACCGGGCTCTGGCCGATACTCAGCATCCGGACGTTCGAGGCCGTCACCGGGCCGAAGACGGACGACTGGCTGGTGAAGACGGTCGGGGTGCAGGTCGGCGTGGTGGGGGCCGTCCTGACCATGGCCGGCCTCAACGATCGGATCACGCCGGAGGTCGTCACGCTGGCGGTCGGGAGTGCCCTCGGCCTGATGGCCATCGACGTCTGGTACGTCGCGCGAGCGGTGATCCCGCGCGTCTACCTGCTGGACGCCGCCGCGGAGATCGTTCTGGTCGCGGCCTGGGCCTCCGCCCGGTCGACGGGGTGAGGCCCAGGAGGCCCGCGATCATGAGAACGCGGGCAGCACGCGCCGGGCGAACGTCCGGAGGAACCCGTCCGGATCCGGGCCGACATGGTGCAGGTAGACGTGGTCGAAGCCCAGCTCCTCGTCCCCCCGCAGCCATTCGACATGGCGGTCGATGTCGGCCGAGACGCGGAGCTTGTCCTTGATCTCGCCCAGCTCGACGTCGCGGGTGAGGCGGTCGAACTCCTCGGGGGTCGCGACGTCCTGGTTCTGCTCCAGGGTGACGGTGATCATGGGCCATCGGCGGCGGGCCTCGACCAGCGCCGTCCGCTCGTCCTCGGCGTAGCTCAGGGCGGCCTGGAGGGCCATCGGCTTGCCCTCGCCGCCGCCGCGGCGGAAGGCCTCGACCACCTGCCGGATCTGGTCCTTCTCCTTGCCGACGGTGATGAGGCCGTCGGCCCAGCCGCCGACCCACTCGGCCGTCTCGGCGGTGATCGCGGCGCCGTAGATCCGGGGCGGGACCTCGGGCCTCGTGTAGAGCTTCGCGTCGTCGACCCGGAACCAGCGGCCGTGGTGGTTGACGGTCTCGCCGGCCCAGAGGGCGCGGATCACCTTGACGGCTTCCAGGAGGCGTTCGCGGCGCTCGGGCTTGGTCGGCCATGGGTCGCCGGTGACGTGCTCGTTGAGGTACTGGCCGGTCCCCATCGCGACCCAGTAGCGGCCGGGGAACATGTCGGCCAGAGTGGCGGCCGCCTGGGCGACGATGGCCGGGTGGTAGCGCTGGCCAGGGGCGCAGACGGAGCCGAAGGGGAGGCTCGTCGCCTGGAGCGCGGCCCCCAGCCACGCGAAGGCGAAGGCGCTCTCGCCCCCCTTGTCGGTCCAGGGGTTGAAGTGGTCGGAGCACATCGCCGCCGGGAATCCCAGCTCCTCGGCCAATCGCGCCTGCCGCAGCAGCTCGCCGGGGGGGAACAGCTCGTGGGAGGCGTGGTATCCGATCTTGAGCATCAGTCGGCGCTCCTGGGGATGGCGCGGAAGACGAGCGTGGCGCGGGCGGGGACGCGCCAGGGGGCGTTGTCCTCGAACGGGGGCGTGCCGCCGCCGCCATACCGCGGGTGTTCGCTGTACCAGGCGACGTCCCAGCGGCGGCCCCGCGGGGGCGCCATCAGGGGCTCGCTGGTCGGGGCGGGGGCGAGGTCGCGACCCAGGTTGACGATCACGAGCCGGTCTTCGGGGCCCCCCTCCGGATCCAGGTAGCGGAGGACGAAGGCCTCCGGCCCGATCACCGCGCCGTGGATCAGGTCGCCGCGCTGGGCGCTGAAGGTGGGGTCCTCGCGCCTCAGGGCGAGGAGGTCGCGATGGAATTCCAGCAGCTCGGGACGCCGGGCCCGCTCGGCCGGGTCGAGCTTGCAGGCCTCGAACGTCGCGGGGTCGGCCGGATCGGCCAGGTGTTCCCTCAGCTCCGGCCGGCCGGCGCTCTGGAACAGGCCGTGGAACTCCTCGCGGCCCTGCTTGACGAGCCTGGACAGCTCCTCGCCGTGGTCGGCGAAGAAGAGGAAGCGGGTCGTCGCCCCGTATTCCTGACCCTGGAAGAACATCGGCGTGTGGGGGGCCAGCAGCCAGGCCGCCGCCATCGCCCGGTACTGGGACGCGCTGGCGAGCACCCCCAGCCGCTCGCCGCGCGGCGAGTTCGACACCTGGTCGTGGTTCTCCAGGAAGGTGACGAACGACGGCGAGGGGACGCCCAGCGCCGGGTTGCCGCGCGGCTTGCCGGTCCAGCCGAAGAACTGCCCCTGGAACAGGAAGCCCCACTTGGTCGCGGAGATCAGCTCCTGGGGCGTCCCCTGGAAGTCCGCGTAATACCCCTCGCCGCGCCCGCTGAGGGCGACGATCGCGGCGTGGTGGTAGTCGTCGTTCCACTGGGCGTCCAGGCCGTATCCGCCCCGCTCGGGGGGCCTCACCCGGATCGAGTCCTGCGTCTCGTCCTCGGCGATCAGGAGGACCGACCTCCCCGCCGCCCTGGCCCGGGCGTGCCGCGCCAGCTCCGCGAGGACGTGGTCTTCCGAGTGGTCGAGGATCGCCTGGGTGGCGTCCAGGCGCAGGCCGTCGAGGTGGAACTCGTCGACCCAGTATCCGGCGTTGGAGACGAAGTACTCCCGGACCGCGGCCGACCCCTCCTCGTCGAAGTTGAGCGACGCGCCCCAGTCGGTCTTCTCGAGGGTCGAGTGGTAGTACTCCTCGGCGAACTGCTTGTGGTAGGCGCCGTCGGGGCCGAGGTGGTTGTAGACGACGTCCAGGATCACCCCCAGGCCGAGGCGGTGGGCCTCGTCCACGAAGCGGCGGAAGTCGTCCGGGTCGCCGTAGACGTGATACGGGGCGTAGAGGTCGACGCCGTCGTAGCCCCAGCCGAAGCGCCCGGGGAACTCGGCGACCGGCATGACCTCGACGGCGGTAATCCCCAGCTCCTTGAGCGCGGGCAGCTCGCGGATCGCGGCGTCCCAGGTCCCCTCGGGGGTCAGGGTGCCGATGTGCATCTCATAGAGCACCTGCCCCCGCAGCTCCAGCCCCTTCCAGCCAGCGTCGGTCCACTCGAACTCGCCGGGGTCGACGACCTGGGATGGCCCGTGCGGCCCCTCGGGTTGGAACCGCGACGCGGGGTCGGGGAAGTCCGATTCGTCGTCCAGGCGGTAGCGGTAGAGCGAACCGGCCCGCGCGTCCGGGGCGACGCACGAGAAGTAGCCCCCCGGCTCGGGACTCATCGGCACGACCGCGGGCTCGGACCCCGCGTCCCACGTCGGCCCCTCCTGGACGAGCACGGCGACGGCCCGCCGATTCGGGGCCCAGACTCGGAACGAGACGCCCCCGTCGGGAAGCACGTCCGCCCCGACCGGCAACCGTCGCCCCTCGACACGGCCCCCCTCGGCCTTCCCCCCTTGCTCGACTCGCGATGGCGCTCGCTGACTCATCTCGTTGCAATCCTTGGCTATGAGCGATGAAAGACGGATAGCCCGCCCGCGCGTCCCGGGGCGCGACCGGGCGACACGGTCAGCAACCATCGGGCCGATCTCGCGCCGATCCGGGCGATCCGCGCCCCTGTCCCCGCGCGCCGCGCGTGACCACATCGGCTGAATCCTACCCGGCGGGGCGGGCCGCGGCCTCCCCGACACCCCGCCCGACGACGCGCGGCGTCACGCCGCGTCCTCGCGAAAGTTGGCTTCGTTCGCGCGCGCCCCGCCGCCGCGAAACAGCCGCAAGCCATTCCACTCCACAAGCTTAGCGCACCGACGAGTTGGCTTCGTTCGTCAATTTCGAATAGCGCGCCGTCCGCCGCCTCCGCGTTGGCGACGGATTTCCCCAGCGCCCCGATCGACGGGTCGCTCCGTCGCCTCGGACGCGTTCGCTCCTCATGGCCCGGCACGACGACCACACCAGGCGCGCGGTAGGGCGGCTATCCGAGGCTTTCCATCGTCCGGATTGTCAAGGAGCGAGATACCACGTCTTCCCCCATATGCTCCGCGGGCGAGGCGTCGGGATTTCAGGACTTGGGAGAATTACTGCGAGGAGTCGACGATCGTCGGCGCGGCGTCGGAGAGGGCGCCGGGATGTCGCGCCGGATCCCGACCGCGCCCGCGGCGGGATGGGAAGGGCGGGTTCCCGGCGATAGCGGTGGCCTGATCGCCATGAGAGGCATCGGATGGCATGTTGATTGCTCCATTAATGAGGATAGGCCGTGTCATGTGCCCGTCGGAGGGACCGGCCACGGGTCTCCGCGCAGTTCAAGGAGCGACCGCGATGATCGGAAACCGAGCGGATCACCTGGGGGACGAGAATCCCGAAGGGAGGAGCGAGAGCAAGCCCGACAAGGCCAACGCGGCGGCCCGCGACGAAGCCGGCCGGGCCTCGACGCTCGGCGGGGCGTCGGACGGCGGCAAGGCCGCCGATAATCCCGATCGCGGCGCGACCAACGTCCGGGGCGACAAGGACCCGCCCCGCTCGGGCCCGGACGCGGGCGGCGGCGACGCGACGCGGGGCGGTTGAGGTCGGGTCGCGGGGACGGCGCGCGGGCCGAGGCGCGGCCGGCCGGCCCTCGCGGTCCACTTCGATAACCACGACAGGAGACGAGCCATGCGATTGTTACCCACCTGGCTGCACGGGGCGATGGACTATGTCCTGGGGGCGACGCTGATCCTCGTCCCCTTCGCGTTCCGCTTCCCCACCGAGGAGTCGGCCATGGTCCCCGTCGCCATGGGCCTCGGCCTGATCCTCTACAGCGCGCTGACGGACTACGAGCTGGGCGCCTACCCGGTCATCGGGATGAGGGCCCATCTCGTGCTCGACGTGGCCGGCGGGCTGTTGCTGGCGGCTTCGCCGTGGATCTTCGAGTTCGCCTCGCGGATCTCGACCCCGCACGTCGTGTTCGGGGCGCTCGAAGTCGGCGTGGCGCTCCTGACCCAGACGGTCCCGGCGCGAGGCCCCGCCGACACCCGGATCGTTTCGGCGAAGTGACCTTCATCATCACAGGCGGACGGCGCGCCCGCGCGTCCGATCCGACAAAATAGGGACGATCGACATGCAACACCAGGACGACCTTCGGCCCGACGCCCCCTCGACGAACCTCCAGGACGGCGCCACGCCGACGGCTTACGACTCGGCGGTCGCTCGCGAATTGCTGAAGGGGCTCGCGGACGAGGAACTCATGCGGATCCCCGTCCTGCTCCCCGGGACGCTGACCGAGCGCGACCAGGAATGCCTGGATCTGGCCGACCCCACCGTGCCGGAACGCCTGGTGTTCGCCGGGACCATCGTCGCGGAGAACGCGTTGCTTGTCCCCCGGGGCCAGGTCGACGACCTGCTCTGGAACTAGCTGCGGGGCGAACCCGCGCCGGAGCCCACGAAGGCATTGGCCTCCTAGGGGCCGCGGACGACC